>JBIPMC010000094.1:0-6941 GCA_044369345.1 Terrimicrobiaceae bacterium | reverse complement strand
GAGACGATTTTCGCCCCGGCCGCCCTTCAATCCACAATGATAGCGAGCCTCTCCGGCAGCGCATCTTGGAGCAAATCGATTCCGAGCCCCCGCTTGGATACGCGAAGTGGAACGGACGCACTCTTGGTGAGAACTTGGGGGTTGCTCCGGCCCGCATCTGGAAAGAATGACGCACCTTGGGCATTAGCCTCCAGCGAAGGCGCTCATGGTGTATTTCAACCGATCCGGAGTTTGATACCTGTTTTGAGTTGCTCCTGATGATGTTTTGTAAGCTGGGCGACTCGAAGTTTTATGTATATGGCCATAGACTTCTTTTCGTCGCCAGCGCAATCACTGAATGCCTTTAACATCAAACCTACTACGACTTGCTTACTGGCCAACTCTTCCGCCGCCATTGCGAAAAAATTTCTCTTCAAGGTTTGTCATCAATGTTAGATGCAGAATTTCAAATTAGGATGTAATGCTAATTTATAATCATTTAGTTACTAAAATCGTAGTCTTTAAAATTTATCGCGAGAGCAGACAATCAAGTAAGAATTATTTCTCCTCTAGCGCCGCAACGCCAGGAAGGGTTTTGCCTTCCAAGAGTTCAAGCGATGCGCCTCCGCCGGTGCTGCAGTGGGTGACTTTGTCGGCGACGCCGAATTTTTTCGCGGCTGTGGCGGTATCGCCTCCGCCGACGACGGTGATGGCTCCGTTAGCAGTCGCTTGGGCCACAGCGGCAGCCATCGACTTCGTGCCTTCGGCGAATTTTTCAAACTCAAACACGCCGGCGGGACCGTTCCAGATGATGGTCTGCGCGCGGGCAATAGCGTCGGCGAAAATTTGGCGAGACTTTGGTCCGCAATCGAGGCCTTCGAGGCCATCGGGAATGCCGGATTTGTCATCGGCTTCGCCGGTGGTGGCGTCGGGGGAGAATTTGTCGGCGGTGATGTAGTCCACGGGGAGGTGGATTTTAACGCCGCGGGCTTTGGCTTTTTCCATCAACTCGGCAACGATCTTGGCGCCTTCGGGGTCGAAGAGGCTGTTGCCGATCGGCATGTTCTCGAGGACTTTTTTGAAGGTGTAGGCCATACCGCCGCCAATGATGATTTCGTCGGCTGTCTCGATGAGGTTGCGGATGAGCGGGATTTTGTCGGCGATTTTCGCGCCGCCGAGGATTGCTAGGAGGGGGCGCTTAGGGCTGTCGAGAACGGCAGAGAAGGCGTCGAGTTCCTTCTGCATGAGGAAGCCGGCGACTTTCGGGAGGGCTACGCCGACGACGGACGAATGCGCGCGATGGGCGGTGCCGAAGGCGTCGGAAACAAAGACATCGCCGAGCTTGGTAAGGCTGGCGCGGAAGGTCTCGACATCATGCAGTGCGGCCTTGGTGGAGGTGCCGTCTTCGTTTTTGGCTTTGCCTTCCTCCTCGATGTGGAAGCGGAGGTTTTCGAGGAGCGTGACTTCGCCGGGCTTCATGTGGGCGCAGGCTGTTTCGACTTCGAGGCCGACGCAGTCCTCGAGAAAACGGACGGGGCGACCGAGGATTTGGGCGAGTTTTTCAGCAACGGGCTTGAGGGAGTATTTGGCGACGCGCTGGCCATTCGGGCGGCCAAGGTGGCTCATGAGAACGACGCTGGCACCTTGGTCGAGCGCGTGCTGGATGGTGGGAACTGCGGCGACGATGCGCTGGGTGTTCGTGATCGCACCGGTGGCTTTATCTTGGGGAACATTGAAATCGACGCGCATGAGAACGCGTTTGCCGGAGAGGGAAATGTCTTTGATGGATTTTTTCATAGCGGGTCTTGGGTTGGGTGTTTCAAAAAAATAACCACAGAGTTCACAGAGCGCACCGAGGTTTTAATTTCCTCCGTGTTCTCTGTGCCCTCTGTGGTCAATTAGTAATCGTTTCGTTACTTGGAGATTACGCGGACCATCTCGAGGACTTTGTTCGAGTAACCCCACTCGTTGTCATACCAGGAGACGAGTTTGACGAAGGTCGGGTCGAGGGCGATGCCGGCCTCGGCGTCGAAGACGGAGGTCTGGGTCTCGCCACGGAAGTCGGTGCTGACGACCTTCTGGTCGGTGTAGCCGAGGACGCCTTGCATCGGGCCTTCGGAAGCGGCTTTGATGGCGGCGCAGATTTCCTCGTAGCTGGCGGCTTTGTCGAGTTCGACGGTGAGGTCAACGACGGAGACATCGGAAGTGGGCACGCGGAACGCCATTCCGGTGAGTTTTTTGTTGAGAGCGGGGATGACCTTGCCAACGGCCTTGGCGGCGCCGGTCGAGGACGGGATGATATTTTCCAAAATACCACGGCCGCCGCGCCAGTCCTTGCTGCTCGGGCCGTCCACGGTTTTTTGCGTGGCGGTGGCGGCGTGAACGGTGGTCATGAGACCGCGTTTGATGCCGAAGGTGTCGTGGATGACTTTCGCGAGCGGGGCTAGGCAGTTTGTGGTGCAGCTGGCGTTCGAGATGATCGCTTCGCCGGCGTAGCTGGTGTGGTTCACGCCATAGACGAACATCGGGGTCTCGTCTTTCGACGGGGCCGACATGATGACTTTCTTGGCACCGGCCTTGAGGTGGGCCTCCGCGCTGGCTTTGTCGAGGAAGAGACCGGTGGATTCCACCACGATGTCCGCGCCGACCTCGTCCCACTTAAGCGTGGAGGGATCCTTCACAGCACTGAGGCGGATTTTGTTGCCGTTGACGATGAGGTTCGTGCCTTCGACTTTCACATCCCCGTCGAAACGACCGTGGACGGAGTCATACTTAAGCATATAGGCGAGATACTCTGGATCGAGGAGATCGTTGATGCCGACGACTTGTATGTCCTTGCTGAAATTCTTGACGGCCGCGCGGAAGACCATGCGTCCGATGCGTCCGAAGCCATTGATACCGATTTTAACCATGATGTTTTCTGTTTTGTTTTTGAGTTTTTGAGTTCGGGAGGCGCGCATTTAATTCCCCGCCACGCCGAGCGTCAATCGGGGAATCCACTGATTTCGTGCAATCTTTGACGCGAAAATGAGACGCGATCTCACTTGTTGACCGGGGATTTTGAAGCGGGTAGGTTAGGATGCAGAAATTTTGAAAAGCACACTCGACAGATTGCAAGTGGGCGCGGCCGCGAAAATCGAAGAAGTGTCCACGGTGAGCGACCGGGCGGGACGTATAGCCGCGCTGGGGTTCATTCCCGGCAGGGTGGTAAAAGTCACTCGCCATGCGCCTTTGGGTGACCCGATCTCTGTCGAGGTGGACGGGCAGGAAATAAGCCTCCGCCGTGCCGAGGCTGCCATCATCCACATCGAGGAAATAGCAAAATGAGCGCCGTGCCAGCCGCCCAGCCCGCCGAATCGGGCCGCAAATCCATCAAGCGTCCCCTCGTGGCGCTCGTCGGTAATCCAAACACCGGCAAGTCTACGCTTTTCAACCGCCTCACTGGCTTGCGCCAGCACATCGCGAACTACCCCGGAATCACGGTCGAAAAAAAATCTGGCCTACTGCGCCTGCCCGGAGGCGATATTGACATTCTCGATCTGCCCGGTTGCTACAGCCTCACCGCCGTCTCGCGCGACGAACGCGTGGTAATGGATGTTCTGGGCGGGCGTCTTGGCCTGCGTCGGCCCGACCTGCTGGTCTTCGTGGTTGATGCCACAAACCTCAAGCGCAACCTGCTACTCGTTTCTCAATGCGCGGAACTAGGAATCCCCGCGCTCATGGTGCTCAATCAATGTGACGCCGCTAAACGCAACGGCATCCGCATTGATGCGGCGCTGCTCTCGAAGCGGCTCGGCATCGAGGTCATTGAAACCGTCGCCACACGCGGTCGCGGGCTCGAGGATTTGAAAAAAGCCATCCCGGCCGCGCTGGAAAAGCCCTCGCTTTTGCCCCGCATCGAATGGCCCGAGTGCGTTCAGCATAGTTGCGTCTCGCTTTGCAAAGGCCTTCGCGATCTGGGCCAGGGCGAGGTCAGCCAAGCCGAGGCGTTGCGCGTGTTGTTCGATAGCGACAGTGCCTTCACCTGCGATGTGCGCGACAAGGTTTGCCTGAAGCAAATGGTTGACGATGCCCACCGGGAAATTCGCAGCTCGGGGCTGAACCCCGGCTCCGCCGAAGCCGTTCTGCACTACCGCCACCTCGAGTCGCTCCTGAATGGCGTGATCCAAAGCAGCGGTCCCGTGGCGCGTTCTCAAGATTCGATCGATGCGCTTTTGCTCCACCGCGTGTGGGGCACACTGATTTTCCTCGGCGTGATGTATGTCGTCTTCCAAAGCCTCTACTCGTGGGCAGGCCCGTTGATGGACCTGATCGATTCGGCGACGGGAGCCGCGCAGGATATCGCTCGGCCGCTGTTCGACGGCATGCCCGTGCTCGAAAGTCTGGTGTGCGACGGCATCATCGCCGGAGTCGGCGGCGTGCTGATTTTCCTGCCTCAAATTCTGATCCTTTTTTTCTTCATCGCGCTGCTCGAGGACACAGGCTACATGGCGCGCGCGGCGTTTCTGGTGGACAAGCTTTTCAGCTGGTGCGGTCTCAACGGCCGCAGCTTCGTGCCGCTGCTTTCGAGCTATGCCTGCGCGATTCCCGGCGTGATGGCGGCGCGCACGCTCTCGGATCCGAAAGCCCGCCTCACCACGATTCTCATGGCGCCGTTCATGAGCTGCTCGGCGCGCCTGCCCGTTTACATCCTGCTCATCGGGACTTTCATCGAGCCCGTCTACGGGCCGATCGCGGCGGGTTGGGCGCTGTTCGCGATGCACTTCGTTGGCCTTGCGCTCGCCCTGCCACTCGCCTGGGTGCTCAACAAATTTTTCCTCAATCTCAAGCCACAGCCGTTTATTCTCGAAATGCCCGCTTACCGCGTGCCGACCCTGCGAAACATCTTCCACCGCATGTGGGAGCGCGGGCGCGAATTTGTCGTCCGCGCCGGCACGGTCATCCTCGCCTTCTCCGTCATTATCTGGTCGCTCCTTTACTTCCCGCGCGATCAGGCTCTGGAGGATAAAACCACGCAGGAGTTCGTCGCAAAAGCCGAAGCTGGCACAACGCCAGAAGCCATCCAGGCCCAGCTTGCCGATCCCGAGTCCCAACTCTCGCTCCGCCTCGCGCACCGCATCGAGTCCGCGCAAATCGAGCAAAGTTTCCTCGGCCGCTTCGGCCATGCCGTCCAACCCGTGTTCGATCCTGCCGGCTTCGATTGGAAGATCACCGTCGGCGTCCTCTCCAGCTTTCCCGCGCGCGAAGTTATCATCGCCACGCTCGGCATTATCTACAACCTCGGCGCCGATGTTTCGGAGGGCTCCGAGGATTTGCGCACCGTGTTGCTGAATGAAAAATGGACCTCCGGCGCGCGGCTCGGGCAGCCCGTTTACACCATGCCGGTCGTCATCGGCATCATGGTCTTTTTCGCCCTCTGCATGCAGTGCGGAGCCACTGTCGCCATCATCGCCCGAGAGCTCGACTGGCGCTGGGCCACCTTTTCCTTCTTCGTCATGACCGCGCTCGCCTGGCTTTCCGCCGTGGTCATCTACCAAATCGGAAGCCGCCTCTAACTTGCCATGAGCCTATTTGAAGCCGCCATCGTCATTCTTCTGATCGCCCTCGCGCTGTCCTTCCTCCTCCGCGGAGCTTGGAAAAAAGCCCGCGCCAACCGCGAGGCCAACTGCTGCCGTGGCCGTTGCGGTTGTTCCGTTCAGAAAAAAGCCGCCGCCGCCCGGCAATGACCCCCAACCTCGCCGATCGCCTCCTCTACGGCATTCTCGACCTCGGCTACTGCGAGGCCGCCAAGGCCGTCGAAATCACAAGCGCCATGCTCGCAGGCGGTGTCCAAATCCTCCAACTCCGCGCGAAAAATCTCGCGCCCGCCGAAATCCTCCCGCTTGCCCAAAACCTCGCCCCGCTCTGCCGCGAGGCCGATGTGCCCTTCATTCTCAACGACCACCCCGAACTCGTTGGTCTCTCCGGCGCGGATGGAGTTCATGTTGGTCAAGACGACCAATCCGTCGCTGAAGCCCGCCGCCTCGTTGGTCTTGGCAAGCTTGTCGGCCTCTCCACCCACAGCCCCGCTCAAGCCCGCGCCGCCTTCGAGCAAAAGCCCGACTACATCGGCTTCGGTCCGCTTTTTTCAACCCCCACCAAGCCCGACTACACGCCGATCGGCACAGCCGACATCGCCGAAGTCCACTTCGACGCCCCGCTGCCCATTTTCTGTATCGGGGGTATCAAACGCGAAAACCTACCCAAAATCCTCGACGCCGGAGCGCAACGCGTCGTGATTGTTTCTGGAATTTTGCAAGCCGCGGACATTCCCGCCTACTGTGACGAGTGCCTTCGCTTTCTGCGCGGAAAGTTGCCTTAAGAATCACTTTCAAAGTCTTCTTTCAGTCGGCAGCCATTTGGCATCCATTATGGATGCTTTATGTATTTTCTACGGCAACGCTCACTTTGAAAGATGTCCCCCCCTAAGTTGCACTCGGCTCTGCGCAAACGCGCCGAAAAAAACCGCCGTTGATTGAACCAAGAGGTGCTGTTCTGTCTCGAACGAATCGCTGGTTTATCAGTGCCGGATGACGAAGATCGGAGGGCGTGCTTACAGGCTTCGGAGCAGGGCTTGATGGCCGTTTGGGATAATCCAGAGGCGATGTCTACAATGAGCTGCTCCAGAAATAATGTTGTCCTGCTACGAATTCCTTTCTCGGATTTGAGCAGTGCCAAGGTTCGTCCTGCTGTGATTGTTGAAACTGCGCCAAAACAAGGAGATTTGTTTTTGGTTCCGATCACATCCCGCGTTAGGCAAGGGGCCATTCCGCTGAAGGGTTGGGAGAGTTGCGGTTTGAATGTACCTCGCAGCCTGTCGGCTTTAAGAAACCGCCGATTCCAAATCTCGGGTTACGATTTTTTTGAAGTGCGTTGTCATGACCGGGTGGGGCTCTTTTTTTATGGTATCGAGTTGCTTGAAT
>JBIPMC010000093.1:0-7040 GCA_044369345.1 Terrimicrobiaceae bacterium | reverse complement strand
ATCGAACAAAAAGGCCGCCTCCAGCCTGGACGCATGTTCCTCGTGGACACCTCGAAGGGCCGCATCATTTCCGACGAGGAGATCAAAAACGAAATCATCCACGAGCATCCCTACCGTCAGTGGCTCGATCAAAACCATGTCCTGCTCACGGACCTGCCAAAGCCGCCGGCCGAATACCTGCCGGATCACGAGACGATCCTCCAGCGCCAGCAGGCGTTTGGTTACACCTTTGAAGACCAGCGCGTGATCCTCGGCCCAATGGCCCGGGATGGCGTTCAGCCCATCGGCTCGATGGGCACGGACACCCCGCTCGCGGTGCTCTCCGACAAGCCGGTTCTTCTCTATAACTACTTCAAGCAACTCTTCGCGCAGGTTACCAACCCGCCGATCGATCCGATCCGCGAGGAAATCGTCACCGCGACCACGACGATGCTGGGTTCCGAGGCCAACCTCCTCGACCCCACGCCCGAGAGCTGCCGCATGATCAAGCTCGACGAGCCGATCATCGACAATTCCGCCCTCGAGCAAATCCGGCATGTGGACACGAAGAATTTCCGTCCCGTCACCATCCCGATTCTTTTCGAGGCCACTGCCGGCCCGGGCGCGCTTGAGCAGGCGCTGGAAACCCTTTTCGCCGATGCCGACAAGGCCCTCGCGGAAGGAAAAAACATCATCATCCTCAGCGATCGCGGCGTGGATAAAGACCATGTCGCCATCCCCGCGCTTCTTGCGGTGGCCGGCCTGCACCACCACCTCATCCGCAACGGCACCCGCACCAAGGCCAGCTTCGTGCTGGAGTCCGGCGAGCCGCGCGAGGTCCACCACTTCGCGCTCCTGCTCGGCTATGGCATCAGTGCCATCAATCCCTACCTCGCCTTTGAGTCACTCGACGACATGATCCGTCAGGGAATGCTCCCGGGCGTGGATCACAAAAAAGCGGTGAAAAATTTCATCAAGGCCGCTGTGAAGGGCGTCGTGAAGACCATGGCCAAAATGGGAATTTCCACGGTCAAGAGCTACCGTGGCGCGCAGATTTTCGAAGCCGTCGGCCTCAACCACTCGGTTGTGGATAAATACTTCTGCTGGACCCCGTCGCGCGTCGAAGGCATCGGCCTGAAGGAGATCGGCGAGGAGCTTTTCCGCCGCCACCGCCGCGCCTACCCGCTCGGCGAAGTGGTCAACCCCACGCTCGACCCTGGTGGCGACTACCAGTGGCGCAGCGACGGCGAGCAGCACCTTTTCAATCCCGAAACGATTCACTCGCTCCAAAAAGCCGTCCGCACCGGAGACTTCGCGACCTTCAAGAAATACTCGTCGCTGGTGAATGACCAAGAGAAACGGATGTTCACTCTGCGCGGCATGCTTCAGTTCAAACCAGCCACGCCCGTCCCGATCGAAGAAGTCGAGTCGGTCGATGAAATCGTCCGTCGTTTCAAAACCGGCGCGATGAGCTACGGCTCGATCTCGAAGGAAGCCCACGAAGCCCTCGCCATCGCGATGAACCGCCTCGGCGGAAAATCCAACACCGGCGAAGGCGGCGAGGATCCCGAGCGTTTCACCTGGTCGCAAAATGGCGACTCGATGAACTCCGCCATCAAGCAAGTCGCCTCCGGCCGCTTCGGCGTCACGGCCCACTACCTCACCAACGCCCGCGAAATCCAAATCAAGATGGCGCAGGGCGCGAAGCCCGGTGAGGGCGGCGAATTGCCCGGCACGAAGGTTTATCCCTCGATCGCCAAGACCCGTGGCACCACACCCGGCGTGGGGCTCATTTCTCCGCCTCCGCACCACGACATCTACTCGATCGAGGATTTGGCGGAACTCATCCACGATCTTAAAAACGCCAACCGCGCCGCGCGCATCTCGGTGAAACTCGTATCCGAAGTCGGCGTCGGCACGATTGCGGCCGGCGTTGCCAAGGCCCACGCGGATGTCGTTCTCATCAGCGGCTTTGACGGAGGCACCGGTGCCTCGCCGCTCTCGAGCATCAAACACGCAGGCATGCCGTGGGAACTAGGTCTTGCCGAGACCCACCAAACCCTCGTTCTCAACAACCTCCGCAGCCGCATCGCGGTGGAGACCGATGGCCAACTTAAGACCGGCCGCGATGTCGCCATCGCCGCGCTTCTCGGAGCCGAGGAATTCGGTTTCGCCACCGCGCCGCTCGTCACGCTTGGCTGCATCATGATGCGCGTTTGCCACAAAAACACCTGCCCGGTGGGCGTGGCCACGCAGAATCCCGAGCTCCGCAAAAACTTCACCGGCGATCCGGCCCATGCCGTGAACTTCATGCGCTTCATCGCGCAGGAACTCCGTGAGATCATGGCCGAACTCGGCTTCCGCACCGTCCAAGAAATGGTCGGACGCGTCGATAAGCTCGAAGCCCGCAAGGCCGTCGACCACTGGAAAGCCCGTGGCCTAGACCTCTCGCCGCTCCTCTACCAACCGCCCGTAGGCCCCGAGGTCGGACGCTATTGCCAACTTGAGCAGGATCACGGCATCGCCAAGTCGCTCGACATGACGGTGCTCATGGACATCTGCAAGCCCGCCATCGAGCGCGGCGAGAAAGTCCGCGCGACCCTGCCGGTGAAAAATATCAACCGCGTCGTCGGCACGATTATCGGCAACGAAGTGACCCGCAAGCACGGTGCCGCCGGCTTGCCCGCCGACACGATTCACCTGCACTTCCAAGGCAGCTCCGGCCAAAGCCTCGGCGCATTCATGCCCCACGGCATGACGATCGAGCTCGAGGGCGACACAAACGACTACCTAGGCAAAGGCCTCAGTGGCGGTCGCATCGTTCTTTATCCGCCGAAGGGATCCTCGTTCAAAGCCGAAGAAAACATCATCTGCGGCAATGTCGCCCTCTACGGCGCCACCCGGGGCGAGGTTTTCCTCCGCGGCATGGCTGGCGAGCGCTTTGGCGTCCGCAATTCCGGCGTGAATACCGTTGTTGAAGGTCTCGGTGACCACGGTTGCGAATACATGACCGGCGGCCGCGTGGTCGTTCTCGGAAATACCGGACGCAACTTCGCAGCGGGAATGTCAGGCGGTATAGCCTATATTCTTGACGAAGCTGGCGACTTTACTTCCGAGCGTTGCAACAAGGCGATGGTGGCCCTTGAAACACTAGAGGAACCCGCCGAAATCCAGGAACTCCGCGAACTCATCGAGCGCCATGTGGAATACACCGGCAGCGAGAAGGGCAAGGCCGTCCTCGCCGACTGGAAAAATGTTTTGCCGAAATTTGTGAAGGTCATCCCCCACGACTATAAACGCGTGCTTCAGGCACTCGCCCAAGCCAAGGCCGACGGCCTGGATGGCGAGGAAGCTATCAATGCCGCCTTCGAAGCCAATTCGCGCGACCTTTCGCGCGCGGGAGGAAACTAAGCCATGGGAAAACCAACCGGATTCATCGAATACGACCGCGAGGTCGCTACGGACATCACGCCACGCCAGCGTCTCAAAAACTGGGACGAGTTCCACGAGCACATGCCCGAGGAGAAACTCAAAATCCAGGGCGCGCGCTGCATGGATTGCGGCATTCCATTTTGCCACACCGGAAAACTCATCTCCGGCATGGCCAGCGGCTGCCCGATCAACAACCTCATCCCCGAGTGGAATGACCTCGTCTACCGCGGTCTCTGGCGCGAAGCGCTCGACCGCTTGCACAAGACGAACAACTTCCCCGAGTTCACCGGTCGCGTCTGCCCCGCTCCCTGCGAAGGCTCCTGCACGCTCGGCATCATCGAACCGCCCGTGGCGATCAAAACAATCGAAGCCGCCATCATCGACAAGGGCTTTGAAGAGGGCTGGGTCGTGCCCGAGCCGCCCGAGGTTCGCACGAACCGCAAGGTCGCCGTCGTCGGCTCCGGCCCCGCTGGTCTCGCCTGCGCCGCGCAGCTCAATAAAGCGGGCCATCATGTCACCGTCTTCGAACGCGCCGACCGCATCGGCGGCCTGCTCCAATACGGCATTCCGAACATGAAGCTCGACAAGCAAAAGGTCGTGGACCGCCGCGTGAAAATCCTCGAGGACGAAGGCATCGTTTTCAAAACCGGCGTCGAGGTTGGAAAAAACCTTCCCGCCGAAAAGCTCGTCTCCGATTTTGACGCCGTCGTTCTCTGCACCGGTGCCACCAAGCCCCGCGACCTTCCGATCCCCGGCCGCGAATCCTCTGGAGTCCATTTCGCGATGGAATTCCTCACAGAAAACACCCGCTTCCTCCGCGTCCACGGCTCGCCGAACGGCGTTCGCCCGCCGATCGATGCGATTGGCAAGAATGTGGTCGTGATTGGCGGTGGCGACACCGGCACCGATTGCGTCGGCACCTCGCTCCGTCACGGTTGCAAATCCGTGACCCAACTCGAAATCCTCCCCAAGCCGCCCCTTACCCGCGCGGCGAACAACCCCTGGCCCGAATGGCCGAAGGTTTACAAGATGGATTACGGCCAAGAGGAAGCCGCCGCCGTCCAAGGCGAGGATCCCCGCAAATACGAAGTCACCGCCAAGCGTTTCATCACTGGATCGAACGGCGAAGTCACCGGCATCGAGATCGTGAACATCGAGTGGGCAAAAAACGAGCAAGGCCAATTCGTACCAAAGGATGTCGAAGGCAGCCTGCGCGTCGTCCCAGCCGACCTCGTCTTGCTCGCCATGGGATTCCTCGGGCCCGAACAGCCGCTCCTCGAAGCCCTCGGCCTCGAGCGCGACGCCCGCAGCAACGCCAAAGCCGAACACGAAAAATACACCACGAACATTCCGAAGGTCTTCGCCGCTGGCGACTGTCGCCGTGGACAATCATTGGTCGTGTGGGCCATCAACGAAGGCCGCGGAGCCGCCCGTGAAGTCGATCGCTTCCTGATGGGCAGCACCCAGCTGCCGTAATTCCAGAAGGGGCCTGCTTGCCAGGCCCGGTGTAGCTTTAGCAATCTCACTGATGCGGCTCTGACAAGCAGAGCCCTCCTCGCCTAAATCGCGAGGATCATGTTCGAGGCGGAGATAATGTCTTCGTGCACGAAGTCGGCACCGGTATTTTCCAATTCTGCGCCGTAACCGGTGCGAACTAGGATCGTGCGGCAACCCGCGCGGCGGCCGCATTCCACATCGATTTCCTTGTCGCCAATCATCCAGCTTCGCGAGAGGTCGATCCCATGGTTGCGCGCAGCCTCTTCGAGCATTCCTGAGCCCGGCTTGCGGCGAGGAGTTGGACTTTCGGGATGGTCGGCGCAGAAATAGACGGCGTCGATACCGCCGGGAAGTTGACGCAAAAACTCGGCATTCACCGCTGCGTATTGCTCGGGGGAGATTTTGCCGCGCGCGAGGCCGCTTTGGTTGGTGACGACCACCGTGAGCCAACCCGCATGACGGAGCCTTTGAAGTGCGCCGACGGTTCCTGAAAAAACTCTAACCCGCTTGGGATCGTTGCAGTAGTTCACCTCCTCCATCAGCGTGCCATCGCGATCGAGGAATACCGCACGGCGTTCACCCATGGTTGTTGAAGGACTCGATCAATTCCCGCGCAGTGAGCGTGGCGGTGCCGAGCTTGGCGACGACCACGCCGCTGGCGTGGTTTGAAATTTCCGCCGCCTCTGCGGGAGTGGCTCCGGCGCAAACGGCCAGCGTGTGCAGAGCAATCGCCGTGTCTCCCGCACCGGAAACATCGAAAACCTCCCTTGCCCGAGTAGGCGTGTGGTAGGGCTCGGCGTCGCGCCGAAAGAGGATCATGCCGTGCTCGCCGAGCGTGATCAGCAGGCCGGGCAGATTCCATTTTTTCAAAAGGATCGAGCCAGTTTCGAGCAGCGGCAAATCGGCAAGTGGATTGTCAGCCGCGCCGATGTCCAGCAAACCGGCCATGGCAAAAGCCTCGGAGCGGTTGGGCTTCAAAAGATCAACGCCGTGCCAGTCGAGAGGGTTCGTGGGGTTCGGGTCGGCGGAGAGGTATTTGCCAGCGCGGCGAGCCATTTGGGTCACGCGGTTCTTGAGTTCCTGGCCAAGAAATCCCTTGCCGTAATCCTCGAAAATCACGGCGTCCAAGCTCGGCAAGACCGCCTCGATCGCCGCGCAAGCCCGCTCCAAAACCTCGACTCCCACCGGGCTGCGTCGCTCGCGGTCTACGCGGACGACCTGCTGCTGGCGAGCGACGATTCGGGTTTTCACAATGGTCGAGCGGGTGTGATCGGCGACTAGGGCAGCGGTGGAAATCTTCTCGCCGACGAGGAGTTCGCGGAGCTTGTCGGCGTGCGTGTCGGCCCCGACGAGGCCGCAAAGATGTACCTCCGCGCAGAAGGGGCTGAGATTGCGGGCGACATTCGCCGCGCCGCCGGGGTAGCAGGTTTCCTGGTGAACTTCGACGACCGGCACCGGAGCCTCGGGCGAGATGCGCGAGACTTTGCCCCAGACGAATTCGTCGAGCATCACATCTCCGACGACGAGAATTCTCCGCTCTGTTGCGGCCTGAAGAAGATATTGTAATCTTTCGGGATTCATTCCAGATTTAGTCATCGAGTTCTAACCCGAGCCCGGTGGCACAACAACGCTCAATTTTGAAAATGCCAACCCTTCCGACAACGGTATCTGCCCTGCTCTGCGCGGCGGTTCTCACTGGCGTTTGCGTGGCGCAGAAGCCCGCCGACTCCATCGACCTCTCCGAGTTTCCAGCCCAATCCATCGACGATGTCGTCGTTCCCGTGCCCAGCGAGGTTTTTGGCGTGCTCGATAAACTCGGCAACCCGAACTGGCGCGGCGAGCAGCGCGAGAATTTGGGAAAACAATCCGGCAACCGCGCGCAAGTGGCGTTGCTTCTCGGCACGGTCATCGCCGAGGGTTTCGTGGCTGTGGAGGCTGAGGATCCCGAGCGGGTGAAAGATATTGGCCGGCGCGTGCTCACTCTTTCGAAGGCTATCAATGTCGAAAAAGCCGTGCTGGAGCGGGCGAAGAGCATCACCGACAAGGCCGAGGTGAAGGATTGGCAGGCGGTTCGCAAGGAATTCGACGGCGCACTTCAGGATGTGAAAGGCGCGATGGAGGAACTTGGCGAC
>JBIPMC010000092.1:0-7109 GCA_044369345.1 Terrimicrobiaceae bacterium | reverse complement strand
GAGAGTAAACCTTGCGCTACCGACGGAAGCCAAGTATCAACATGAAAGTGTAACCGATGTGCTCGGTTTAAGTGTAACCGATGTTCCCGTTCATACCGGGGGTAAAGTTTCTTCTGTAATTGGGCTCTTCACGATCTGAGTGCCCTTTCCGGGGCCGAACGCAGTCGGCCCCGGAAAAGGGCTTGCGCGAAGTTCGCTGGGAGCTGACCAGTGTGGTTTCCTGTTGGGGTGCAACAAAACACATCCAACAAAAACACTCACACATGACCAACCACATTGATTCTGATCTTCTGAACACCGTTTTGCAACTGCTGACCTCCGAGGGCTCTTCTGGCTTTGCCGAAGGCCTGCGCCTCCTCGTCGATGAGGCCATGGTTCAGGAGCGCAGCGCCGTCCTCCAAGCCCGTCCCTACGAGCTCTGCGATAGCCGCTTGGGCCGCGTGTCGGGGGTCACTTAAAATGCACCACTCGCGGTCACTTCAAAATGCATCACTTTTTGACGGTCTGAAGAGCCCTTTTTGAAGCGCTGCCAGGCTCTTTTCCGCTTCTGAACCTTCCCTGAACCCGCACCGTCTTCACCAGGTGTTGAACCGTTATCTTCACTCATTTCAGTTTTCCTTTCTCTTGGCCAATCACGGCCTCTCCGTTTGCTCGCTCCGTTTCCATGCACCCCCGCCTGTCATTCTCTTCCAGCCGTGAAGCAGAATGTCGGGCGGGGGCGACCAACCTACCCGGCTGTTCGCCATCCGCCCTCCTCCTTCATTGCTACTTCAATGCAATTTCAGGAGTTACGAACTTGTCCTCTTCCCCCGCTTTGTTCGTGTAATAAAAGGTGAGCTGTGCCTTGGTGGCGTCGGCCGAAAGCTCCTTATAGATGGCTTCGTATTTGCAGACATCAAGATTCTGGGAAAAAATTATTTCCTCCGGAGTTCCATCGCGCCGCCGTTTCCGTCACCAACAAACATCAGCCACGGTAGTGATGCGGGGGGCATTCGGATGCCATCCGCCGAACTTTTCAGATTTTTTAAATTGCGTCAATACGCGGGACTGACCTCTCTCTGGAGTTTTTGGACGGCAAACCCGTCGCAAGCCCGAAACCTAACACCTACGCCTGCACGGTAAAATACGGGAACTGATCTCGCCCAAGAGCGAGGACATTCATGGAGGGCTGTCCTCCGTGGCGGTTCAAGCTTCAGGCGCACCGCTCCGGTGCCCTAGGGCGCTGACGCATTGCTCTGTCAAGCCAGCGTCTCGATTTCAGGCTTTTTTCGATTTTCTGCCCGGCTTGGCTGGATCGTAGCGCACACCAGTGAGCGGCGTCACGATTGTCTGGGGCTCCGTCGTTTTGCCGTTCACCTCCATCAAAATCTCGCGTTGTTTTTCCTCGTTCATGGCCCGGCGCAAGGCCTCCGACACCACGCTTGTGAATGTCGGGTTTGCGGCAGGCTCCACCTCCAGAATCGCTGCGATTTTGGACTTTACCCATGCGTGAACTTCCGGAGGCAGCGAGACATTCGCGGTGATGGTTTTTCGAGGCACGCAACATCTTTAGCACACGCAACAAAGATGTTTCAAGGTGCAGGGTAGCCCAAATGTGTGCCGTGCACTGCAAAATTATTGCCACTAGTAATGCGCGTGGCACACTTGCTATCTGTGAGACGAAACAAGGCGATCAACCTCTCCCTCGCTCCCGATCTTTGGGAGTGGATTCACAAAAAAGCTGACAACAAAGGGCTGCGCATCCCCACCAGTCGGGTCATCGCCCATCTGCTGCAGCAGGTGATCGAGAAGGAGAAGACCCCCCAACGGAACAAGGCCTCATTAACTACTTCAGACTAATACCAAACGATTTTCACTAGCACCATGCCCTCTCTTCGTCAGCTTTGCGAACCCCGGGAATCCGTCTTCAACCGTGACCGGCGCGCCACCGTCCTGAGTCTCGACACTTTCCTGAAGGGCGAGATCGATGGACGCTCATTCTTCGAGGAAAATCATTTCACCGCCGGCATGTGGACACTCGTGGATCGCGCCTTCCGGCATCTCGCGGGCGGCGATGCGGGATCATCGATTTTCCATCTCTCGCAAGCCATGGGCGGTGGAAAAACCCACAGCATGATCGCTCTGGGGTTGCTCGCCCGCGACCCGCAACTTCGTCGCGATGTTCTCGCGGAGAAAGACCCAGCGCCCCGCCTTGCCACTGCCCGCGTGGCGGGTTTCAACGGCCGGAATACAGATACACCCGGTGGCATATGGGGCTCGCTCGCGGTGCAACTCGACCAACCGAACCGCGCCACAAGTCAGAACACGGAGGCTCCAGGCCCGAACGCTTGGAAGGAGCTTCTTGGCAAGCAACCGCTCCTCGTTTTCCTCGACGAAATCCCGCCCTATCTTGCGTATGTTTCCGAGAATCCTCATGCGGTTCCGGGAGCGGCCGTAGTCACCGCCACTCTCGCCAACCTTTTTGTCGCGGTTGCCGAGTCACCAAATGTTTGTCTCGTCATGTCGGATCTGGCTGGAACGAACTACGCCAGCGGACAAGACGCGCTCAATGCCGCGATGCACAAGGCTCAGAAGGAAATCAGTTCCGAGGCCAGACGCACCGCCGTGCCGATCACACCCGTCAGCGAGAAGGGCGACGAACTCTACCAAATCCTCCGCAAACGCATTTTCAAAACAAGCGCGCCGGAGGCCGAGGTGGAACGCGTGGCGGCAAGCTACTGCGAATCGTTGAGAACGGCGGCCGGCATGGGCCTCACCACCACATCGCCAGAAAGCACCCGTGCCTCGCTTCTCGAAACCTATCCGTTTCATTTCGGATTCACCGACCTCTTCGGAAAATTCAAGGAAAACGAAGGCTTCCAACAAACGCGCGGAATTATCCGCCTGATGCAAATCCTCGTGGCCGATCTTTGGAATAATGGCAAGGCCGACGCGCTGGAACTCATCCACCCTTACGACTTCGATTTCAATGTGAACGAAATCGCCTCCGAGCTGGGCGCGATCAACAACAAGCTCAATGCCGCGATTGCACATGATATCGCTGACCATGGGCGTTCCGAGGCCGAGCAAATCGACGAAAACAACGGAACTCCCGACGCCAGCGACGCCACCAAGTTGCTCCTTCTCGCCTCGCTGTCCACCACCGGAGTGGAAAAGGGCCTGCGGCAGAACTCCCTAATCGATTTTCTTCAGCGGCCAGGCCGCGACCTTTCCAAATTCAAGGTCGATGTCTTGGACAAGCTCGGCACCCGCGCCTGGTATCTCCACGCGTCCAGCGACGGACGGCTCTTTTTCAAAGACCAGCAAAACCTCGCCGCGAAACTGCAATCGCTCTCCCAGTCGCTCCACGCGCAGGTTGTCGATGACGAGTTGAAGCGCCGCCTGAGTGTCATGCTCGCGCCGTCGATCAAGGATTGCTACCAGTCGGTTTCTGTTTTTCCGCCACTCGACGAAGTTCAACTCGAGCAGGACAAGACGACCCTCGTCGTTGTGCGCCCCGGCGGCACCGCTAACCAACTTCCGATCTCGGCGGAGTGGCAGGATTGGTGGCAACAACAGCCATTCAAAAACCGCATCCTCTTCCTCACCGGTTCACGTGACATTTTCCAGAGGCTCGTCGATTGTGCCCGTCAGGTTCGCGCCATCGAGGACATCCGGCAGGAGTTGAAAGGCGATGCCCTGCCCGCCAACGACCCGCAATGGGTCGCCCTCGAGACATTGAAATCCCGCGTGGCCCTGCAATTCACCGCAGCGCTCAAGGAGGCGTTCGACAATCTTGTCTATCCCTCGATCAACAACTCCTTGCGACCCACAGGCGTCGATCTGGCTTTTGCTGAGAACCAAAGCGTCGAGTCTACGGTCAAGCGCACGCTCGAATCGGCCAACAAATTCACCACTAACATTGCCGATGAAGCCTTCCGCCGCCGCGTAGAATCGAAACTTTTTGGCGGAGAGGAGAGTAAAACCGTACTCTGGAGCGATCTCAAGCGCGCGGCCGCCGTACGAACCGACTGGCCACTCCACAAAACCTCTGCCCTCGAAGACCTCAAGAACCAATCCATCGAGCGCGGCCATTGGCGCCCCGAGGGCAATCACATCCGCCGGGGCCCGTTTCCTCCACCGGAGCCCGAGGTTTCGATTCGTGAAATCTCTTCCGACGACATCACCGGCAAGACATTCCTGAAGATCGAGCCTCTGAACGCCCCGTCGCTCGTTTTTGAAGTCGGCGACTCGATCCCGACACGCCATTCGAGTCCGGTGCCCACTCCAGCGCGCTTCGAGGCGACTGCTCTACGCTACAAGTTCCTTGCTTTCGACCCTCAGGACTTGACCCGCACAAGCGTGGTGAAAGAGTGGACCGCCAAGCTCCGCCTCAAGCACCAGCTCCACCACCGAGGCGACCACTATGAGGTCGAGCTTCTCGCGTTGCCAGCCTCTGGATCCGTGGCGATTCGCTACACGACGGATGGCTCCTCACCGACAAGTAGTGGTGCTGCCACCTACGACGGTCGTTTTTGTGTGCCGCCGGATTGCCGTGTGGTGTGCTCTGTTGCACTCGCCTCGGAGATGGGCATCGCCTCCGAGACCATTCGCATCGCCATCCCGCAAGGCGACGAAGAAAGCCAATCCATTGATCTTGCGAAGCCTTGTCGGTGGAACAAGGCGAACAAACGCGACGACACTGCCGGTGTTTGGGATCTCATAGCCCGATTGGAGCAGGCCTCCGCCATCACCTCTTTCAATATCGGTCTCGTCGCCGAGAGCGCCGATGGATTCCAGATCGTCGATTACTCGGGAGCTTTGGAGTCAGGCTATGCGGCCCTCGCACTCAAGGACCTCGCCACACGCCTCCAAGACATCGCGGGAACGGGTGCCAAGCTCCGTATCACCATCGGCACACTGGCCTTTCCCACAGGGCAGGCGCTTCTGGATTGGCTCCGCGCGGTCAACGAGGCCTTCGACGCAAACCACATCTTCGAATAACCCGCCATGTCCTCGAGAGTCATTCCTGCCAGACGCTCGATCGGTCTCGGCTTCCTGCCAGACGAGGCCAGGCATGGATTTCTCATTCACATTCCCAAGGGAACCGCCCGCTCGGACCTCATTTGCATTTCCGAACACCGCGGCGGCGGCATCGACACCCTCGGCCTGACCGACTTTGCCACCCCGCCTTCTCCCACAGACCCCTCCGTGCGCGTTGTGATAGACCGCCTGCGCTGGAGCGACCTCGCCCCCGCCTTCTGGGATGAGGCGAACCGCCGCCTGCGCACAAACGCACTGCCTGCCCATCGCCTTCAAAAAAATCCCTCCCAGCCCGTGCCGGTCCACCCCTCGCTTGGCAAGGAACTCTGTATCCTCTGCTGGGCTGTCGAAGAGGCCACACCGGGCGATATCCCGAATGCCCTCCGCAACTGGGATGCCCTCGCGCCCGAGGAACGCTGGTGGCTTTACACAATGACCGTGGCCACCTCCGGCCAAGCCATGCAAAAAGGCATCGGCTGGCGCAAGGCCCTCCGCGCCGCTCTGGCCGACAATCCCTTTATCAAAGGCGAGGGACTCCCACCCCGTGCCCGCCGCGATCTCCTCGCCTCCTCCCAACTCAGCCTCGGGCTTTAAGCACCAACGCCTTTTCTTATGCCTGCCTTCATCGAAACCCAATTTCCCATCGCCCGCCTCTCGGCGGAGTCTTATAAAGAGCGTAAAGCTGGAGCCAGCCAGACGCTCACAGGTCTTGGAAAATGGTGGGGCCGCAAACCTCTCATTCTCGTCCGCGCCGCGATCGTGGGAATGCTCATGCCGGCTTCCGCAAATCCCAAGCGTGACCGTGAGATTTTTCTAAAAATTCTGACGATGAATGACGACGGAGCGTGGGAGCGTTGCAAACCCGCAATCCGACGCAAGACGACCCGCGCAGCCTTTGATCTCAAACCCTACGCCGAGCGAATCGAGGATTGCGAGCGACCCGAGAATATCAACGGCCCCACTGACTCAGCTTGGTCGGAAATCAACGCCCACCTGGGCACAAGCGCATCCTCTCTTTCCGAACTCATCACGGAACTCGGCCAGCGCACCTTTGGCCACACGCCACGCGTGGGCGATTGCTTTTGTGGTGGCGGTTCGATCCCGTTTGAAGCCGCCCGTATCGGTTGCGAAGCCTTCGGCTCCGATTTGAACCCCGTCGCCGGCCTTCTCACTTGGGCGAGCCTGAACCTGCTTGGCGGTGGCCAAGAGATCCAGGAAGAGGTGCGCCGCGTGCAGGCGGAGGTTTTCGCTGCCGTAGACAGGCAGATCACCGATTGGCGCATAGAGCACAATGATCGTGGCGAACGCGCCGAGGCGTTTCTCTACTGCGTGGAGGTGAAACCCGAGGGCTGCGACTATTTCATACCCCTCGCTCCAGGGTGGGTGATCTCGGAAAAATACCGCATCGTTGCAAAATGGGCACGCCGCTCTGGCTCGGATCGGTTCCATCCTGAAGTGGGCGAAGTCTCGGAGCAGGAACTCAAACTCTACAAGGAGAAGAAGGGTGCGACCGTCATCGACAGCCGAATCATCGATCCGATGGATACCACCAGATCGTGGTCGATCGAAGCCATTCGTGGAGTTGATGGATTGCGACGTTGGACGAATGACGACATTGTTCCACGCACCAGCGATGTCTTTCAGGAACGCCTCTATGCAATTCGCTGGATTGATGCCGAGGGCAACCGCCGCTATGCCGCCCCGGACCAAGCCGACCTCGCTCGTGAGAAAAAAGTACTCCAACTACTCCGCGAACGCTTCGCAGACTGGCAAACAGAGGGATTCATTCCTTCAAAGGCGATTGTGCCGGGATACAATACCGAACAACCAATTCGCGAGCGTGGCTGGACGCATTGGCATCATCTTTTCACGCCGAGGCAGTTGTTGATGTATGGGCAGTACTTGTCCTCTCTTAAAAAACACAGCAATAGACATATAGCTGTTGATCTGTGTTTGAGAAATGCAACTCAAACAAACTGGAACTCCAAACTAAATGTGTGGAACGCCAATCTTGGAAAAGGTGGAGGCGCCGGATATTCCGAACAGACATTTGCTAATCAGGCATTAAATACATTATTTAATTTTGG
>JBIPMC010000091.1:0-7121 GCA_044369345.1 Terrimicrobiaceae bacterium | reverse complement strand
GTGTTTCCATGTCGGGCTCCATTGTCGGGCCCATTCTGTAGCCCATCCCTCAGGGTTTTCCATTTCGGTCTGAAGCAAAACAAAAGCGGTGTCTTGGACAAAAAGATCCGATGCGATGAGGAGCAATTCATTTACCCCCTGAGCTCTCCGTGTTCTCTGTGGTTAATTCTGCTGGATTCGGGTTAAAATCGCAACTCGGTCGCAAGGCCTCTCCCATGGACCAAAACCATTTGCAAAAAACCTTATCGGATTCATGCGACGCCTCGCAAAATCCCCTCAAAGCGTTGCTGCATACATTGACCTCCCCGCGCTGGCTTACAGGAAGGCTGCGTGAGTGCTACTTGTAAAATTGCCGATTCAATAGGCTGGGTAGCTGTTATTTTTTTCCAGGGGTTTTGACTAGTTTGGTAATACGGCCCCAATGGTTCCAGTCTTGGATGTAGAGGTCGCCTTTTTGGTCGATCGCGCAGCCGTGGGGGGCGGTGAAGACGCCATCTTTCCAATCCTGGGGCGGGACGCCGAAATTGGCGCGTTGGGCTTCGACGGGGTTGTCGCCTAGGATGCTGAGGATTTTGTAGTCCTTATCGAGGAGAACGGCGCGGCCGGCGAGTTCGGCGACGAGGACGAGGTCGCCCCGGAGTGATGTGGCGCAGGGGCGGCGGAGGCCGGTGATCGGAATGGCGATGGGTTTGCCATTGAAGTCGATGAGTTGGATGCGGAGGTTCTCGCGGTCGCAAACGATGAGGAGCGGGCGCTCGGGATTGCGGGTGTCCACAGTCAAGCCGTGGCAGGTGATGAACTGGCCGGGTTCCGTCCCGCGGGCCCCGAACTTGCCGAGGAATTTTCCGTCCGGCGCGTATTTGTAGATGAGGTTCGAGCCGTAGCCGTCAGCCACAAAGATAGTGCCGTCCGGCGCGGCATCGACGGCGGTGGCATTCGTCCAGCCGAGATCCTCAGAGCCGGGTTTGCTGTTCAGTTGGAAAACAATGTTTCCATCGAGGTCGAGTTTGCAGATGCGGTTGCCTGCGGCGGCGTAGAGGTATTCCTTACCGCCCTCTTCGCGCATGGCGAGGCTGTGGAAGCGGCGGGAGGGTTCGCCCCAGCTTCGGACAAAGGTGCCGTCCGGCTCATAAACAATGACGCCGTTCGGGCCGTCGGTGGAGACATAGATTTTCCCGGATTTATCGACTGCCACGCCGCCATGGGTGGAGCCGATGTGTTCCTGCCCGGGGATACGGCCCCAGTTCAGGACTGTCTGGTAAACCCAGTCGCCTTGGCCGGTGAGGGCACCGTCTTTCGTGGCCGGGGCGGGAGTTGCGGCAGTTGGTTTGTGGTCCCCCTCCGGATGCGCGTTGGCGGGATGGGAAACGGCGAGGCCGAGCGCGAGGCCGGCGAACAAGGTGGCTTTGGTCATTTTTGTTTTTTGGGTGTGGGTGAAGGTGTCGGCGTGGGAGTTGGTGTTGGCGGCGGGACTTCCACGCCCCAGATGGCGGCGTTCGAGAGGTGCAGGTAGGTGGGTTTTTCCGCAGCGATGTAGAGGCGGAATTCCTTGCCTTCGCGCTCTTCGGGATCGAGGCCGGTGAGGTCGAGGTTCCAGGACTCCTCGGGCTTTTCCGATTTCCAAATGGTCTCCCATTCGCCCGAGTCGTTGAGGCGCTGGAGCTCGAGCCCCTCGGCGCGCTCCATGTATTCGCGGCGGTTGACGATCGAGAGGGCGGAGATGCGGACTTTGTTCGGGAAGGCGATCTTCGCCCAAGGGTGGGCTTCGATGTCTGTGTGCAACGCGAAGGGGATCGTGCTGATCTCGGGGTTGAGGAACTTCAGGAGGCCATCCGGCGGGGTATGCGGAGTGTTGGTGCTGATCGTGGCGGTTGCCTTCGGGCCGATGAGCGTGCCGTATTTGGCGGGGTCGGCGGCGACGGCGGCCAAAAGCTCCTCGCGGGAGAGCGGGAAGCGTCCGAGGACAAGTTCGCTACCGCCGATGTTACCGGCGGTCGGCGGGCTGTTGATCGAGAAAACGACATAGCGTCCTTTGAGGTCCTTGCCGAATCCATAGCGCGTGAGGGTGCGGTCGTTCGGGGCGCTTGGCTTGAGCGCGACCTCGGCATTCGCTGGCCGTTTGAGGATCGCCATGTCCTTCGAGGCTTTGCCGGGATCTGAGTTGGTCACGCGGATTTCGATTTTGCCGGACTTATCTACGGCAAGTGGTCGCTGGGCGTAGAGGATGCCCGAGAAGGCAATCGGTGAGCCCATATCGTAGACCACGATAAAGGGTCCAGGCCCCTTGCCCGCGTATTCAGCGCCTTGGTTGTTCGGCGTGCCGATGTCGGCGAGTTTCACGCTGCCGTCGTAGAGGTTTTTGACGAGATAGTTGGCGTCATACTCTGACGAGGCGGTCGCCGCAATTGGTGCCCAGTAAAGGGTGCCATCGACCATCGGCGGCGGGGGTTGGTCGGGGATGTCGATGCCGAGGACTTCGACTTTCATCGCGGCGAGCTTGGCTTCGAGAGTCGAGATTTCCTCTTCCACGCGGCGCTTTTTGTTTTCGGGGAAACGGGTCTTGATGAATGTGTCCGCGGCCACCGGGCTGACGGTGGTATCCCACGCAGCGAGTTGGATGATGTTCGGGAATTTCGAGAGGAAATCCACCGAGCGGTCGGTGACCTCGGTGCCGTTGAGGTTGATCTTTCGGAGCTTCCGGAGCGGGGAGAGTTTGGCGACATCCTGGTCGTCGGTGTCGGTTTCCTGAAGGCGGAGTTCCACGAGGTTCGCGAATCCGGCAATCGCAGGAAACGCGGCTTCCGAGATTTTGGTTTTGCCTGCATCCAGCATGACGATGTTGGCCTTGATCGGCTCGAGGCTGGTGATGAGTTCGTCGGGGTTTTTGGCGTCTGAGGCGATGAAGACATTCAGCGCCGGGGAGTCCATCGCGGAGCGGCGAATGGCGAGGTTCGGGACCTTGGCGAGCGGCGCGCCGGCTTTCACGACTTCCTCCCACGAGAGCATCGGCACCTCGGGGGCGGCGACTTGGAACCCGAGATTCTTTTCGAGCAACGCCAGGGCGGCGGGCGGGGGGAGGTCTTCGACGAGGGGCGCGCGCTCTTTTGCGCCACGATCGATCCACCACGAGAGGAGTTCGAGTTCGGCATCGGTGAGCTGGGGTTTGCCAGCGGGAGGCATGTGCTCCTTATTGTCGAGCGGGAGGTTCGCACGCTCGATCATCAAGCTCGCGGCGGCGTCGCCCGGCTTGAGCGACGGGCCGTGTTTTCCGCCGGCGAGGAGGAGTTGCAGGGTATCCATGCGGAGGTTGCCGTTGCTCTTCGAGGGGTTGTGGCACTCCACGCACTTGGCTTCGATGATTGGTTGGATGGCCGCGACATAAATGGCGGCGTCCTCCTTCGTGCCTTTGTCCACGGGGACCGGCTCGGGTTTTCCACCGAGGGCGACCGGGAGGTAGGCGGTGAGGTAATCCTCGCCGTGGGTGAGCGAGCCGCCGTAGTGGCCAGTGGCGGCGACGAGGCCCAGCGAGGCGAGCAGAAGGAGCGTGTAGGCAGAGCGGCCGAGCCAGCCTGAAAAGTGGTGTGCGAAGAGCATCCACACGCACACCGCCGAGGTGGCGATGCCGAACCAGCGGTGGTCATTGAGGATTTCGCCGCTGTAGCCGCCGGGCCAGATAAGCAAGGTGCCGAGCGCGGTGGAGGCCAGGGCCGAAAGTGCGCAAAGCCAGAGCAGAACGCGGTTGGCCATGCGGAACTCGAAGCGGAAAACCCATTGCAAAACCTGGAGCGCGGCGATCGCGGCGAGGAAACCGATGGGCATGTGAACGACAAGCGGGTGAAACCGCCCGACGAACAGCAGGAGATTTTCAGGAACCGGAGGCGCCGGTGCGAAGCCGGAGTAGACCAATGCGGCGGTGGCCAAACCCGCCAGAAGAAAACCAAAAACGATCCGCACGAGGCGGAGGGGTGTAGTCATGAGAATAGGATCAAAAAATTACTCGTTGGGTGAATGGTTTTGCTTAGTCGCGGGTGATGGTTTCGTCGAGATTGAGAATCGCGGACATGGTGAAGGACAGCGCGGCCAGCTCGGTGGGTGGCAGGGATTTTTCCCGGGGCTTCTCGCCGTAGGAGAGGAATTTCTCGGCATTCTCGGGATCGGCGGAAAAGCGCTCGAGGTTTTCGTTGCTGAAGGAGGTCCAGCTTTGGAGCTCCTCGTTCTTCGGATCCCGACCGGTGGCGAGTCGGAAGCCGCGGCGTAGGCGCTCATCGAGCTTTTCCTGCCAAGGGCCGTTGATGTCGGTGAAGAGGCGCTCGGCGAGTTTGCGGGAGAATTCGAGGTAGGTCTCGTCGTTCATCAACACGAAAGCCTGGAGCGGCGTGTTGGTGGTCTCCCGTTTCGAGATACAGGCTTCGCGGCTGGGGGCGTCAAAGATGACCATTTGAGCGGGCGGGACGGATTGCCTCCAAAATGTGTAGAGGCTTCGGCGGTAGAGTTTGTTCCCCGAGTCGGGTGTGTAGACGCCGAAATTCGCCAAGGGGTTGAAAGTGGCTTTGTCCCTCCAGATTTCGGGCTGGTAGAATTTCACGCTTGGTCCGCCGACCTTGTCGTTCAGGAGGCCTGAAGCGGACAAAGCATTGTCGCGGACCAACTCGGCTGGGAGGCGGTAGCGCGGGGCGCGGGCGAGGAGTTTGTTCTCGGGGTCGATCTCCTTGAGGTCTTCGCGGTGCTTCGAGGACTGGCGGTAGGTCGAGCTCATCACGATGTTTTTCATCGCGCGCTTGATGTCCCATTTATTCTCGCGGAAATCCACGGCGAGGTAATCGAGAAGCTCGGGGTGGGTTGGTTGGGCGCTTTGCAACCCGAAGTCCTCGGAGGTTTTGACGATGCCGTGGCGGAAGATTTGCTGCCAGAGGCGGTTCACTTGCACACGGGCGGTAAGCGGGTTTTCCGGAGCCACTGACCACTGCGCGAGGCCGAGGCGGTTTTTCGGGGCGTCCTTCGGCAGCGCGGGCAAAGCGGTCGGGGTGGTGCGTTCGCGGGGGCGGTTTTTGAGCGGTTTGTCGTAGGCGCCGCGGTCGAGCACATAGGTCTGAACGGGAGTCGCGCGCTCCTCCATGACCATCACGCGGGTGGCGCATTGGTCGACATGGTTCTTGAGGTAGTGGGCGCGGGCCACATCGAGGCCTGTTACCGGCGACTTGCCGGCGGCGTTGGCTTTGGCGGCAAGGTAGATGTCGTTCATCCAATATTTGCGGTCGCCGTTTTTGAAAAGGGCCAGCCAGTCGTCGAGCCCGTGCGGGTTGTTCGATACGGAGACGGCGAGGCTATTGAACAACGATTCCAAGTAGGGGACTTCGGTGCCGCTGAATTTGAATTTCACAATCAGCTTCGCGCCCTTCGCTGGAGTGACAGGCGCGGCCAGTTGCAAGAGGGCTGTGCTATCCATGCCTGGGACGCCGAGCTTCCAGCCATTGGCAGGATCGGCGGCTTGCGCGGCGGCGAGTTCGGGACTGAGGCGGTCGAAGCTGGAGCGGGCGGCGGCGACAGGCAGCGGGCGGCGTTTTCCGCCCTCTTCGATCTCGAGTTCGATATCGGGCAGGGCTTGGCGGATGGTGGCCAAATCCAGGCCATAAACATGGTCGGTGGCGTCGGGCAGGCGGTTCCACAGGAAATCAAACGGATTCACCGCATCGACGCGCACGGTATTGAGAGGGCTTTCGGGCAAACCAAACTCCAAGGTCACGGTTTCGCCGGGAGCAACGGGGAAGTTCAGATGCGCAAGAGCGCCCTCCTTGAGAACGCGGTTGCTGTTTTCCGGGATGTCAAAATTCGAGGCCGCCGTGCCGCCCAGGCCGGATTCGGTGATCGGTTCGATTTTGCGAATGGCACAGGAAGCTCCGGCGACATTGAGGCCGGTCCAATTCAGGCCTTTGCTGTCGTCGGGGACTTTGATCGCCTCGGGGCTCTTGTCATCCCGCACGGGCTGGAGGGCCGCGAAGGTTTTGTTGTATGCCTCCATGACCTGCTTCTGGCGCTCATTCGGCAACTGCACAAACGGAGGATACGCGCGGCCGCGATTCGCCTTCTCGTTGGACTCCACACCGACCTCGTTGATGCTGTTGAAATAGGCCATCAGGCTGAAAAAGTCGTTTTGGGAAATCGGGTCGAATTTGTGGTCGTGGCAGCGAGCGCACCCGATGGTCATGCCCATCACCGCCGTGCCGTAGGTGCTCACGCGGTCCACCGCGTATTCGATGAGCCACTCTTCGTTGATCGAGCCCTGCTCGTTCTGGATGCCGTGGTTGCGGTTGAAGGAGGTGGCAACCTTTTGGTCGAGCGTGGCGTTCGGGAGGAGATCGCCAGCCAGTTGCTCGGTGAGGAACTGGTCGTAGGGCATGTTTTTGTTGAAGGCGTTGATCACCCAGTCGCGCCACGGCCAACTTGTGCGAATGAAGTCCAGTTGGATCACATTCGTGTCGCCGAAGCGGGCGAGGTCGAGCCAATCGATCGCCATGCGCTCGCCGTAGTGGGGCGAGGCGAGGGCGCGGTCCACCATGTTCTCGTAGGCTTTGTCCGAGGTATCGGCCACGAAGGCGTCGATTTCCTCGGGAGTCGGAGGCAGACCGAGGAGGTCCATGTGCACGCGACGCACGAGGGTTTCCTTGTCGGCCTCGGGCGAGGGTTTGATGCCCTTGGATTCGAGCTTTGCGAGGATGAAATTGTCGATCGGAGTTCGCGGCCAGGCCTTGTCTTTGACCTCGGGAACGGGCGGCTTCGCCGGCGCGACGAACGCCCAGTGCGGCTCGTATTCGGCTCCCTGTCGGATCCAATCGGTGAGCGTAGCGATTTGCTCCTCGGTGAGGGCCGGCTTTTTCGCGTAAGGCGGAGGCATGGCCTCGTGCGGGTCTTTTGAAATGACGCGCTGGAGCAGGAGGCTTTCCTCGGGTTTTCCGGGCACGAGGCCGTAGCGGGGAGGTTCTCCCGATTTGGCGAGATTGGCGCGGGAGTGCTCCTCGGTATCGAGACGGAAGGGACTGGTCTGGTTGTGGGCATCCGGGCCGTGGCAGGCGAAGCAGTTGTTCGACAAAATCGGCAACACTTGGGTGCTGAAGGAGATTTTC
>JBIPMC010000402.1:0-7134 GCA_044369345.1 Terrimicrobiaceae bacterium | reverse complement strand
ATGAAAGTAATGAAGAGGCTGTGATCAATGACAAAGCCAGTGGGTGGTTGTATAGACAAGGCATAGACTTACATTGCCCCAGCACCGAAGCTTGTGATCCAACCAAAGTTCGACCTTTTCCAGTAATCATGCACATCGACAAGAGTCACTCAGATTTGTTTGGTAACCTTGCAGTTGCACCCATTCAGGTGATGCCAGCAATGCTTGATGTGGACATCCAGCAACATTCCAAAGCCTGGAGACAAATTTCAACCATCCCCAACCTATCTGCTGGGAAGGGCAAAGATGGGAAGAAGAATAAGAACTCCTTCGCCAAGTTACAAGACTACCATAAAGTTTTGGGTGTAGCATTGTCATCTTTCACCAAGTGCTATGAGGATGGAGGTTTCTACTGGAAGGATCCAGAAGGCAATGACATTTTGTTGAAACCTTACATCCACATGATTATTGGTGACATTGCTGGTGTGAACGAGATGGTAGGCCACTACAACACCAGTCATGCTAACTGTGTTGTCAAGGACTGCAAGTGTAACCATGAACAGCTCTTATCATTCCCACCCGTCTGCCACCAAGTCAAATGGAATGACATACAGGAATGCGAGACTGTTGAAGAGATATTCAAGATGTATCACGACAAGGGGCTTGTGAGCGAAGCTGAGATGTCAGAGGTCATGAAAGATGTAACAACTCTAGATAAGCAGGGTAAGAAGGACTTGAAGTCTTATCAGAAGTCTATTTCAAAGCATCCAGTGGAGAATGCATTTGACAAGTTGCCTTTGGCGGATCCCTACCAGGGAGTTATTGGGATCACTCCTCAGGAGATGTTACATTTGATGGGAGCTGGAATTTATAAGTACCTTCTATTGGGTATCCGTGACATCATTGGAATGGGGGACAAGAATTCCAGTGTGAAGGGTCTTGTCAATGACATCTTTCCTGACATCAAGCTTCACTTACAGCGCAATTCATGCAAGGATGTACCAAGGATGTCGAATCGAAACGGATTCTTTAATGTAACATGTCTCACCAGCGAGGAAGCTAGGGGCAATTTCTTTGGGCTTGTGCTGTTCATGCATACTACCTATGGAAGAGGGATTCTCAGCCATTTCTTTGTTGAGAAAGGGGTGAACTATGATGACATGCTGGAAACATGCTGCCTTGTTCTCGGATGGGAGAGGTTTTTTGTGAGCCCACAGACACGTGCAGACTATAAGGCCGCTGAATATGTTACATGGGATCTTCAAAGCAGAATTGCTCGTGACATTCCACGGCCGGAGTATCAAGGTGAAGGAAAGAAGGCGGGCAGCAAAGGATGGAAGATTGCCAAGTTTCATGCATTGGGATTTCTCTCTGCTCTTGTGCAGAAGTTTGGGAGTGCAAAGACTTTTGATAGTGCAGCGAATGAAAAGCACCACAAGGATTTTGTGAAAGCAAATGCCAAACTCACTCAAAGAATTTCATCATTGTTTGCAGCACAACTGTCCAGAAACGATCATGATCGTGTTGTGATTGACCGTGTGTATGAGTACATCAAGCCTTACTGTTCCCAAGATTTCTCTCCAAAAGCAGACGTGAATGTAACTGGAGATGATGCTGGCCAATGGAGTGATTCAGACATGGAGGATGATGATGATGGAGAAGTGGATTCTGACGACGAACAACCTCTGGGTGTTTCTACATCTGCTATTTCAGTGTTTGGCAAGTATGACCTGTCCATCAAGATCAACGCACAGAAACGTATCACCAGCACACATAGATGGCATTCCTATCAGAGACGATTACTGGGTATTTCACCAAACCACTTTGTTATCAAGACTGTCTCCGATGCTCTAATCAAGTACTACACACAACATAACATCTCAGGGCCATCCAGTGTTGATGTAGTTGGTTACACAAGAATTACTGTGGGTGGTCATTGTTTCAGATCGAATCCCTACTGGAAGGGCAGTGAGTGGTATGACTATGCAACCGTCAAGTTTCCATCAACAGTAGCACCTTATTCCGAAGGTGGCGACACATGTATTTGTCGAATTATGGGCTTCATTACTTACTTGTCAAGGGGAGCAATTACCTACGGGAACATGGAGCTGGATGGAAGGTCACCACAGGATGTAGCTCAAGAGCAAGATAGCAGGATATATGCTATTCTACATTGTCAGCATCGCTACTTCAGCTTCACTCGACTTGAACAACAGTTTCTAAGAAAATTTGTGATGGCTGGTTCAAACGACATGTACATCTTGCCTGTTACATGTTTGGTCAAGCCGCTGCTTGTGATACCTGACATCAAGGATCATGATTCTGCATCGTCAACACGATACATTGTATGCTTGCCTAGGCATATGTTTGGACTGTATTTCAAGCATCATGTGCACTCATACAATGAAGATGATAAAGATGAGGAAAGTTTAGACAGTGATTACGAAGACGAGTGGTAGACTGTAAAAAAATGTAACCGAGAGTGTGTGTAGTTAAACATATATCATTATATCATCTACCTCTTATTTATGTTCCTTCTTAGTTGTTCGCTTCCTCTTCTTCTTGTTCTTCGTCCCCTCCGTATACAAGCTGTCATCATCATCATCTTCACTTGGACCATCATCTCCATCATCGGTGTCAGTGGGTTCCTTGATGCTTTCAGGCGATGTAATTGGTTGCGAACCCGGGTATCCACCATCAAGCATAGTGAGATTGGCAATTCCATATGCAGAGTGTACCACATGAAGTGTTTGATCAGAGTTCTTGGCAAGAGCAGCCCTCATGTTCTCGTGAAATAGCTTAAGATTGTTTGGGCGACCCTTGACAGGTGGCTTGGCATGATTGCCCTTCTTGCCTTTGCTATCCTTCTTATCCTTCTTCTTGGAAGATGTCTTCGGCTCATCCACATCAATTACGTCCTCCACTTCTAGGGTAATTTCCTTTTCCGAGTGTTGATCACACTCAAACACCTTACCATCACGCTTTGCAAAGATGGAACTGACCACTCCCACACGATTACACAAGAGATGAACTTGGTTACACAATACTTTGGCGTATCCCACCTTGCAAGTACGAAGCCCAAGATGATTGAGCAAGCGCACAGATATGAGGTAGTGTCCCTCGACGAAAGTGCACTCCGATCCATCAATGTAACAAAGATTGCCAACCTGAAGATATGCACCACAACCCTCCTTGTGCTCTTTGCATTTCATATTGGTATCCAGTGGCTTGTTAATGTAACATACAGGCGCAATGATCACTTTGCGAACCTGCAAAGACAGATCAAAATGAGTGAGTCTTGCATGCATTCATTGCAGTAAAGGAGAACTCACATCTGGCCTCTGGGTCTCTGCGCATACACCAGTGAAGTCTGCATACATTGGGCAATTGGTCATTTTAGTGGGAAAGTGATCAAATACATGACATGCTGGGATGCCTTGAAAGTTGGTGGATGCGCGGAGAAGTTGTGTCAAAGTACCAGAATAGGTTGATGGATACTTCCCCATGATAACTGCCTTGTGGAACTTGCAGTCATTCATCTGTGCACGACCAGTGACAACAACAATGTCATCCTCGACTGAACGATGATAAACAGTGCCTAATTCAATATGCCTCCTCTTCTCAGAATTTATTTGCAAAGGATCAGTGGGAAAGGAGCTAAATCTGGTTACACCATCACTCTTGTTGGTCTCGTAATCATTCTTGTTTTTAGCTAACCATGCAGCAAATCTGACCACATTTTGATCAGCTGGAACAATGGGTGGTGGTACAGCAGCAGCTGCAGGAGCTGGTGGAGGTTGTTGAGCCTGGTGAGGGGCAGCTTGGGGCGGGACAGGAACTGGTGCATTGGCTGGAGGTGAAACAGGAGGTGCAACTTGTTGAAGTGCAACCGCAGGTGCTGGATATGGTGGACGTTTTACAACCACAATCGTACTTGATTTGGAACCATCCGCTTCATTAGGAATCTCAATGGGGCCTGATTCCACAACATAGTTCACAAGAAATCCTCTGGGAACTACGTCAAGGAGATGTGAGGGTGGTAGGCGTCCACGAGTGCCTTGCTGAAAATCTGGTGATGTAACGACATAGATGATGTTACGTGGCACTTCTGTGGCTTGATATTTAGGTAGAATGGTGGATGGCTCCATGTCAAGAGGTTCTTGGGGTACACCAGTGAAAGCAAATGACCAAGACAACGAACATTGACACAGGTAGTGTGCCATCTTCTTCTGGTGCCGCATGTCAATGTACTCTTTGAGAGGGAGGGGATTGGTAACAGCCTTGTCGTACTTGTACCTCTGATAGAAGTCATCCTTGTACACAGCGTAGTCGGCTGAAGGGATGTTGATCATCAGTTTCTCAAGGTATGCCTTCCTGATATTGACCTTCTCGTAGAGCAACATATTCTTGGCCAGTGCATGAAGGGTCTCCTTCTTTGTCGAGTTATCAGGAACAGCTACACCACAATTGGCAACAAGAATCAGTGTGATTAGGTCTTCGAGAACATTGCCGTATGTACGCCCTGGTGAATTTGGAAGTGATACATCAAGGAAGTCTCCACAACCAAGGGTGGAAGACACAATCTCTGTGAAGATGTTCATGATGGAGGCTTTATCCATATCGTAACACATCCTGGACTCAAACAGAGGACTCTCAAAGGGACGTAGTACTGCCAAAAATGAGCCAAAGTCAGCTACATCATCAGGATCAAGGAAGTATTCCTGGAGAGTTCGACGCTGATCAAGCTTGACTGCCAATGCTACTTCCCTTGGACCCCTCTTGGTTGTTACATTGCTTCTCTGTGGAGTGGCCGGGTCTGTAATCAATATTAGTTAAATGAGTGTAGTGGCAGTAAATGAATAGGAATGAACATGATGTAACACGAAAGACTTACCAACCCTGCTCTTTCTTTTGGAAGGCATTACATTAGCTAAGTGGATTTCGGAATACCAAGGGCGGTATGTGGGGTGTTCGGCAATGATGTTAGCTTGGTGACTCAAATGCTGGGCATGTAATGCATTTTCCATTTCAGCAGTAGAAAGATCTTCTCCTCTCATGTACTTTTCGAGAAGATCAATGTACTCACGTGCAGATGTAGGACCTGTTGATACGTTTGGAGTACCTACAGGAGCTGATGTGGCTGCGACAAAGTTGGTGCTGGTAGATGCGGAAGGAGGTGGAGCTTGTAGAGCTGCCTTGGAGGTGGATGCTGCTGGAACTGGTGGAGGGGGAAGTTTGGTAGGATGTTTCTCTTTCGATTGTTCAGCAATCAATTGGGCAGCTTGCTTCATTGAATCATCCGCTGCAGTGGCTGCTGCTGTTACACCACTGGCATCTTGGGCCTTGTATAGGGTTTCCAATCTCTTGACACGATTCTTGCATCTGGTGTACAAGTCTCTTGCCTCCCTCATCTGGTGTAGGACAGCCTGTCGCAGCTTGTACAGTTGCTCGTAAGACCAGCATTCCTGGTACTGAGGAAGGGTTGATAAGTATTCTGTTGAACATGTGAAAGCAAACAACCATGTAACTTACCTCTTCATCGGAGATTTTGCCCTTTCTCATTTCCGCCATCACCTGTGTCATCTTCCTTGCCTTATTGCGCGTCCTTAAATGGTGTTCACGGAGAGCTCTAATTTGCATCTCATAGCAGTGAAGAAGACCATCCCACACAATTCGAATGATATCCCACTGCTTGCATACCTTTCGCTGAGACCTCTTCTTAATCAATGCCTTTTCCCATTTGTCTTTATCACTATTTGGCGGTGTTACATCATCATAATCTTTGTCCGTCTTATCAGTTCCATAAGGATCCTCTTCTTCATCATCTTCATCTTCGTCAAAATCATCCTCACCACTATCATTGCCTTTGTCATCTCCTCCACCACCACCGCCACAACCACGTACTCCTGCTGGTTTGTACTTGCGATCAATGTGTAGTTCCAAGAGTTCTTGGTGAAGAGGCATAAGATGGTACATGCCAGATAGTGCCGATAGGTCTGTATCAGATGGGATTTGATTGGGGAGATTCCAGTCATGGTCAGCGATGCGTATGATGGCACGGATGAGGTTGATGGCATGTGGTACATGTTGCTTCAATTCATCTCCAATCAAATCGTTGAAGATGATGTCGTAGTGATTGTTCTCGTCCAAGGTTGGGATGAGAGCAAGTGCATCACTGCGGGCAAAGAGATTACCCCTCCTCCACCATGCAACAGCGGAGAGTGCATCAAATGTTGGTGATTGTTCTTCTGCAGTTATGTTGTTGTTGTTGTTGTCATCATCTGCGTTGTTGGTGTTGTCGTTCGATGTGGAGACTGCGGCGGAGGCTGTGGAGGCGGCGGCTGTTGCATTATTGGTTTCGGCGTTGGCGGCGGTGGTTTCTTCTTCATTGTTGATGGCTGCTTGCAGTGATGACTGCCCTGCAGTACCCTCTTGATTTTGCATCGTGGCTGCTGCTGCAGTCAACAGGTATGTTGGATCGGTGGGGTGAGAGTGAGATGATGGTGGAGAAGCTTGGGTTAGATGTTGAGTTGGGCTGATGAAGCTAGCGTTCGGATGTTGATCTTGTGCTTGTGCCTCTTCATCCACTGGCTCTTCTTCTTCGATTCTGAGGTTACAGGACATGATGGATTGTGGGAGGTTCGATTGATTGCGTTGTTAATGGCATGGCGGTTGCATCGTCTTGTGAAAATTGGGTGCAGACAGTGTGAGGGAGGGCGTTGGTAGAATGGCCTGATGAATATGTCGTGAGATCAAGAAAGTTATTGGAATCAGTACATGCTTACTGGCCATCAATGTTGAGTTGGCAAAGGAATACTTCGTAAAATTTCTGATGTATCAGAGATGAAATCAACAACAAATGTTTGATTGGAGCGTTGGATCTTTGGGGCTGGTGTAATGGTGCGATCTCGAAGAGAGAGTGAGGATATGGATGTAACAGCAGATTGCCGCCGAAAACGCACAGCAGAACAGACGTCGATGCATGACACGACACAGGTTTTCGATGTGCGACATAGGTGTACCTACCTGCTACTTAACAGAGTTTAGGCATCGGAGCAGTATTTTTTGCAATGGAGATGTCTCGGTACTTTCGCACTTCCAGCGGGGGTGCCAGCACCACCTTTTCTCTTGTTGACCTTCTTCTTGTTCTTGCTG
>JBIPMC010000090.1:0-7173 GCA_044369345.1 Terrimicrobiaceae bacterium | reverse complement strand
GAGCCCGGTCGGCATGGCGTCGTTGCGTGCGAGGAGCGCGGATGAGTTTTTCGAGTTCAGATTTTTCGAGGTCGGATAGCTTGATTATGGTGCATAGGCGACTCATGAACCTCAAAATAGTTCTTTCGCTTATTTTCTAAAGTAAATACTAGGGAAAACTTTCTTGCGCGGTTGGCGACTTTTTTCTCGCCCCCTAGGACACCGCCACTAAAGAGTTCCCGCACTTGCCATGAAAAAAGACAATAAAACCGCCGCCGGATTCGAGCAGGAAATCCTGGATCAACTTCACTTCGGGCTCGCCCGCGACACCTCTTCCGCTTCCAAGCGCGATTGGTGGATAGCCACTTCCAAGGCCATCCAAAAGGTCGTCATCGACCGCATGATGAAAACCCTCGCCGTTCACTCCGAGGGAAATGTCCGCCGCGTTTACTATCTTTCGATGGAATTTCTCATGGGTCGCCTTTACGCGAACAACATGATCAACGCGGGAGTTTTTAAAGAAGCCGTCGAGGCTTTGGAAAACCTTGGGCACACACTCGAGGAAACCCGCAACGAGGAATACGACATGGCCCTCGGCAATGGCGGCCTCGGCCGTCTCGCCGCTTGTTTCCTCGACTCTCTCGCCACCCTCGACCTCCCGGCTGTCGGCTACGGTATCCACTACGAATACGGTCTTTTCAAACAAGAGTTCCGCCACGGCTACCAAGTCGAACTCCCCGACGCATGGATTCAATACGGCTCTCCATGGGAAATTATACGCCCGCAATACATACAAGAGATTCCTGTTTATGGACGCGTGGACGCGGTCACCGACGCCTCGGGGAATACTCGTCACGAGTGGGTGGATCACCGCAAAATCATCGGTGTGCCCTACGACATTCCGATTCCAGGTTACGGCACCGAGACGGTGAACTTCCTGCGCCTCTGGGAATCAAAAGCCCCGGCCGAGTTTGATTTTGAGGCATTCAATCGAGGCGGATACGATGAAGCCGTTCGGAAAAAAAACACCGCTGAAACAATCTCGAAGGTTCTTTACCCGAATGACCACACCGAAGCAGGCAAGGAACTCCGCCTGCTCCAGCAATATTTCTTCGTCGCCTGCTCGCTGCGCGACATCATCCGCCGCTTCGAACGAGACAATACGAACTGGGAAACTTTCCCCGAGAAAGTCGCCATCCAACTCAACGATACCCACCCCGCCATAGCCATCGTCGAACTCCAACGCCTGCTGGTCGATGAATGTAACATGCCGTGGGAAAAAGCTTGGGCGATCGTCACCCGCACCTTCGCTTACACGAACCACACCCTACTCCCCGAGGCTTTGGAAAAATGGAGCGTCGCGCTTTTCCGCAAGGTTCTGCCGCGCCACTTGCAAATCATTTTTCTCATCAACAAATTTTTCCTCGAGGAGGTTCAAGCCAAATGGCCAGGCGACAACGGCAAGATGGGCAAACTCTCGCTCATCGAGGAAGGGAACAACCAGATGGTTCGCATGGCACATATCTGCGTCGTCGGCAGCCATTCGGTGAACGGCGTCGCTGCGCTCCACACCCAACTCCTCCGCAGCGACCTCTTCCCCGAGTTTGACGCGCTGTATCCCAAAAAATTCAACAACAAGACAAACGGCATCACCCCGCGCCGCTGGCTCGTGGCCTGCAATCCGCGCCTCTCCGACCTCATTACCCGAAGCATCGGCTCAGGTTGGGAGCGCGATCTCGACAAACTCCGCGGACTCGAGCCCTTCGCCGACGACGCCTCGTTCCGCGAGGAGTTCATGGCCGTGAAACACGCGAACAAAGAGCGCCTTGCTGAGCGCATTCTGGAAGAGTGCGGCGTGAAGGTTGATCCTTCCGCGATGTTCGATGTGCAAATCAAGCGACTTCACGAATACAAGCGCCAACACCTGAATCTCCTCCACATCCTCGCGCTCTACCGCCGCCTCATCGAGAACCCCGATCTCGACATCCCGCCGCGCGTTTTCATCTTCGCCGCCAAGGCCGCCCCAGGCTACGACATGGCCAAACTGATTATCAAAGCGATCAATTCCGTTGGCGCAAAAATCAACGCCGACCCGCGCATTAATGGCAAACTCAAGGTCACATTCATGCCAAACTACCGCGTCTCCGTCGCCCAGCGTATCGTCCCCGCAGCCGACCTTTCAGAGCAAATCTCGACCGCAGGCAAGGAAGCCTCAGGCACCGGCAACATGAAGCTCGCCCTCAACGGTGCACTCACCATCGGCACACTCGACGGCGCGAATGTTGAAATCCGCGAAGAAGTTGGTGACGACAATATTTTCATCTTCGGCAACACCGTTGAGCAAGTCCACGCATTGCTCGCCAAGGGCTACAACCCCTCGAGCTTCTATGACCGAGACCCCGAACTCGCCGCCGTGATTGATTGGCTCGGCTCCGGTGAGTTCACCGCCGACGAAGGCCACGAAATCCTCCTGCCACTCCGCGACAACCTCCTCTACCACGACCCCTTCCTCTGCCTCGCAGACTTCCGTTCCTATTGTGACAAGCAGGATGAAGTCTCCCGCGTCTTCCGCGACAAGCCACGGTGGGGTAAAATGGCCGTCATGAACACCGCCCGCGTTGGTAAATTCTCCAGCGACCGCACCATCGCCGAATACGCGAAGGACATCTGGAATTTAAAGCCGGTGAAGGTGAAGTAATACCAATACAACCCTGTTTCAGGGGGGGGGCGCTGCTAGTCACCGCTTCTCTGGCATGCAATAATTTGCCATGGACCCAACAAGACGATTCCTCATCTTGAACCCGAAAATGGATTTTTAGACAGGAGAACAGGCTGAACAAGATTCACAGAAGCGGTTTATGACAGCGGTGGCTTGGACAAAAAGATCCGTTGCGATAAGGAGCAATTTATTTACCCTTTGTGCGCTCCGTGTCCTCTGTGGTTAATTCTGCTGGATTCGGGTTGAAGTCTACTCGCGGAATTCTATGCCCTCCTTGGCTCGCAAGGCGGCCCGGATGCGATCGGTGGCGGCGTTGACTTCGTCGGCGGTGAGCGTTCGCTCGGGACTGCGGAAAGAAAGCGAAACAGCCAGAGATTTTTTGTCGGCCGGGATTTTTTCTCCCTTCGGATCGGTGAACAGGTCGAAGAGACCTATAGATTCGAGGAGCGGTTCCTTGAGCGATTCGATCAAAGCGCGCACCCCGCCGTAAGGAAGAGAAAGAGGTGCAGTGAAAGCGATGTCGCGCGCCGAGCCGGGAAATTTGGCGAGCGGAGCCGTGGTTTGGTTCCGAGACACAAGCAAACGCCATACGGAGAGATCGAACTCGGCCGCGAGGACTGCCGCGTTGGCTCCAAGTTTCCGAGCTTCGCATGGGTGCAACTGACCGAGGAGGCCGATTTTTTTACCTAGGAGGAAAACCTCCGCTGCGGATCCGAACGGGGAGGGAGGATTTGAGAGAGGGGTGGTTTCAAGGAGGCCCAACTCGCGAACAGCGCCCAGTAAATCGAAAACATCCCACGAGCGGATCGCCCCACCTCGCCAGTCGGTGGCGAATCTTTCACCAGTTGCGACTAGGGCAAGGCGGGGAAATTCTCCCTCTGGCGAAAAAATACGACCGACTTCAAAAAGCGGGATGGATTTCGCGCCCTGATCGAGGTTGTGAATCACGGCCGAGAACAGGCCGGTGAGAAGACTGTTGCGAAGTTGGGATTGGTCGTCGCCAAAAGGATTTTTTAACGCCACAGAATCCCCGAAATCGGCCGCATCAGCATTCGAGACGAGTGTGCTGGTGCGGGCCTCATGGAATCCCATCCCAGCGAGTTTGCGACGAAGTTCCATCGCGAAGTCATAGGCCGCATCGGCATCCGATCCGGCAGCGAACAGCCCCTCGGCGCGTGACGGGATTTTCTCGATGCCAACCACGCGGGCGACCTCCTCAATGAGGTCCGCTTCGCGCAGGACTTCGCGGCGATAGCCGGGGATTTCCCACTCACCAGCGCCAAGATTGACCAGTCCGACTCGTGCCAGGGCGGAGTCGATTTCGTTGTTTGAAATATCCAAGCCGAGGCCCGAGCGCACACGGTCGTGGCGGAGAGAAATTTTGGTGCGAAGCGGCAGTTCTCCAGCAATCTCGAGGGTTTCGGAGGCGGTGCCGCCTGCGAATTGGAGTATTAATTCAACGGCACGAGCCGATGCGATTGTCACTGCCTCGGGATCGACACCGCGCTCGAATCGATAGCTAGAATCGCTGAAGAGACCCAGCGAGCGCGAGGCGCGCCTGACGCGAGAGGGATCGAAGAACGCGCTTTCGAGAAAAATATCGGTAGTGGAATCGGTGACACCACTCCCCTCGCCGCCCATCACTCCAGCCAGCGCAACAGGGCCGTTGTTGTCAGCAATCACCTGTGACCCGGAGGAGAGCTTGTAATCTTTGCCGTCGAGGGCGCGGAAATTTTCGCCAACAACAGCGTCGCGAACGCGGATGTCTCCAGAGATTTTGGCGGCGTCGAAGGCATGAAGCGGTTGGCCGAGTTCGAAAAGAACATAGTTCGTGATATCAACCACATTGTTAATCGAACGAAGGCCCACAGCGGCGAGGCGGTCAGTGAGCCATTCCGGGCTGGGGCCAACTTTCACGCCCGAGATTTTTCGGAGAGTGTAGAAAGTGATGCGATCAGATGGATCGGATAGCAGGCGGGACGCCTGCTCTATATTTTTTGGCTGGGGAGGAGCGAGAGTTTTCACCGGGGTTCCCGTGAAGACTCCGATCTCGCGAGCGACACCGAGATGGCTAAGCCAGTCCGAACGGTTTGGCGTGATCTCGAGCTCGAGTATGGTTTCGGCAGGAAAAAGCTGGCAGAGCGCGGTGCCGGGGACTGAATCGACAGGGAGGATTAGAAGACCCTGCGAGTCCTCGGCTAGGCGGAGTTCTTTCGCGCTGCACATCATGCCCTCGCTTTCGATGCCGCGGAGTTTGCCAGGTTTGATTTTGAAATCACCGGGCAGGACCGCGCCTGGCAGGGCAAGTGGTACTTTATCGCCGACCTTGTAGTTCTTCGCGCCACAGACGATCTGGCGAGGATGCGCTGAACCGTCGTTGACTTTGCAAACACTCAGCCGGTCGGCATTGGGATGCTGAACTGATTCAAGAATTTCGGCGACGACAACTTTATCTATCGCCACGCCGCGCTGATGAATCGCAGAGACCTCCAGACCTGCGCGGCGGAGGAGGTTTTCCAATTCGGAGGCGGGGAGTTGGCAGTCGATGAAATCGCGAAGCCAGTCGAGCGAGATTTTCACGGTGGGATCAGAATTGTTTGAGAAAGCGCAGGTCGTTTTCGACGAGCATGCGGATATCGGGAATGCGCGATAGGTTCATGGCAAGGCGCTCCAAGCCGAAGCCGAATGCGAAGCCAGAGATTTTATCGGGATCGAAAACGCGGTCGCCCCGTTTCTCGCAAATGGCTTCGAACACGGCAGGATCTACCATGCCACAGCCGGCTAGCTCCATCCACTCGCCCCCGAGCGCGGCGGCGCGAATGTCGATTTCATAGCTCGGCTCGGTGAACGGGAAAAAATGCGGGCGGAATTGCATCTCAGTGCCGGAGCCAAAAAGCTCGCGGAAGAAAAATTCCAGCGTCCCCTTGAGATCGGCCAGACTCACTCGCTCGGCGACATAGAGGCCCTCCATCTGAGTGAACTGCGCGAGGTGCGTGGAATCCACCTCATCACGGCGGTAAGCCGAACCGGGAGCGATGATGCGCACCGGTGGCGGCGTGGTTTCCATCACGCGAATTTGTACACTTGAAGTGTGGGAGCGGAGGAGGCGTCCGTCAGGAAGGTAAAAAGTGTCTTGCTCGTTGCGAGCGGGGTGGTCGGGCGGCGTGTTCAGGGCGTCGAAACAATGCCACTCCGTCTCGATGTCTGGTCCCTCAGCAATGGCAAAGCCCATGCGACGGAAACAATGTACGGCGCGATCCATGAGTTGCGTGAGCGGGTGGAGTGACCCCGGCGCGGGAAAAGTTCCGGGCAAGGTGAGATCGAGCGAAGCGACAGCAGCGGAGTCGGCAGCTTCAAGCAGACGCTTTTGAGATTCCTGAAGAGCACCTGTTACAGCAGCGCGCAGATCGTTAAGGATTTTTCCGTATTTCGGTCGGTCCTCTTTCGGGACATTGCGCATTCCCTCGCTGAGAGCGGTGATCGCACCGCTTTTGCCGAGGTATTTCAAACGCGCAGCTTCGAGGGCTCCGGCGTCAGTCGCGGACGCGATAAGCGCCAAAGCCTCGGCGCGGAGGGCTTCAACCTGCTGTTCCATGGGTTTTTAAGATTTTGACCACGGAGGATACAGAGAGCACAGAGGAGGAAGGACAGCTGACTAGCCGGGAATTTTCATCCCGACTCGAAAGCCAGAGGCCACTTGGGGCGCGAAGGTTTTGGCCTCCGTGCCCTCTGTGTCCTCTGTGGTCAATCCTCAGGCCGCTTTTTTGTTGTCCAGGGCGGTGCGGACTTTGGCGATGATCTCGGCAAATGTCGGCTCGTCCTTGACGGCGATGTCGGCGAGGACCTTGCGGTCGAGGCCGATGTTCGCGGACTTGAGGCCCTCGATGAAACGGCTGTAGGTGAGACCGGCGGCGCGGACGGCGGCGCTGAGACGGGTGATCCAGAGCGCGCGGAAATTGCGCTTGCGGGTTTTCCGGTCGCGGTAGGCCCAATATTTGCCCTTCATCTGGGCATCCTTCGCGTAACGGAAGAGTTTTGAGCGGCGGCCGCGGTATCCTTTGGACGCTGCTACAACGCGCTTGCGGCGGGCGCGGCTGGCGGGAGCATTGGTTGCTCTTGGCATGTTATCTAAACCCCGCGTTTCGACGGGGCCTCCTTGGAGCGGTTGTTCGTTTCGTTGTGATCCCTGGACTCACCGGCTCCAGCATCCCCGAAAATCTTCGGGGCAGACCAAGGGATCAAGGTTTAGCGCAATGTCAGTGGCTAAAAGGCAGGCAGGCCTTGATGCGATCCACATCGGTTTCGTGGACCACGACCGCCTTGGCCATATGGCGTTTCTTATTGGCGTTTTTGCTCGCCAAAAGGTGGCGCCGCGAGGCTTTGTTGCGAACAACTTTGCCGGACGCGGTGACCTTGAAACGCTTGGCCACGGACTTGCGTGTTTTGCTTCGTGCTATGGGTTTTGGCATTGGAAA
>JBIPMC010000446.1:0-7249 GCA_044369345.1 Terrimicrobiaceae bacterium | reverse complement strand
TGTCTCCAGCATTATCCACCACGAAGGTGTCGTTGCCAGCTCCGCCAACCATACTGTCGTTGCCGAGGCCGCCGACAAGGCTGTCGCTTCCGTCTCCGCCGATCAGCGTGTCGGCTCCCGCCGCGCCATCCAGCAGGTTGTTGCCGTTGTTACCGGAAATCAGGTTGCCGAGCGCATTTCCTGTGCCGGTGATGTCACCAGCACCGGTAAGCACGAGGTTTTCGACATCGCCGCCCAATGTGTAGCTGATCGTGCTTTGCACTTCGTCCGTGCCGAGTCCACCGCTCACGATGTCTCCGGCATCCACCACGAAGGTGTCGTTGCCACTGCCGCCAACCATACTGTCGTTGCCGCTGCCGCCGACGAGGCTGTTGTTGCCGTCTCCGCCGACCAGCGTGTCGTTGCCGCCTCCGCCGTCGAGCGTGTTGTTGCCAGCGTTGCCGGTGATCGAGTTTTCGACTGCGTTACCCGTGCCCGCGATGTCACCCGCGCCGGTGAGCACAAGGTTTTCGAGGCCGCCACCCAGCGTGTAGCTGATCGTGCTTTGCACTTCGTCCGTGCCCGATGCGTCGCTCACGATGTCTCCGGCGCTGTCCACCACGAAGGTGTCGTTGCCACTGCCGCCGACCAGGCTGTCGTTCCCACTGCCGCCAACCAAACTGTCATTCCCGGCTCCGCCGTCGAGCGTGTCAGCACCCGCTCCGCCATCCAGCGTGTTGTTGCCGCCATTGCCGGTGATCGAGTTTTCGACCGAGTTGCCGGTGCCGTTGATGTCGCCCGTGCCGGTGAGCAGCAGGTTTTCGAGGCCGTCACCCAGCGTGTAGCTGATCGTGCTTTGCACTTCGTCCGTGCCCGATGCGTCGCTCACGATGTCTCCGGCGCTGTCCACCACGAAGGTGTCGTTGCCACTGCCGCCGACCAGGCTGTCGTTCCCACTGCCGCCGGCCAGGCTGTTGTTGCCGCCTCCGCCGACCAGCGTGTCGTTGCCGCCTCCGCCGTCGAGGCTGTTGTTGCCATCGTTGCCAGTGATCGAGTTTTCGGCCGAGTTACCCATGCCAGTGATGTCGCCCGTGCCGGTGAGCACGAGGTTTTCGAGGCCGCTGGTGAGAGTGTAGCTGACCGAGCTTTGCACTTCATCGGTGCCCGATGTGTCGCTCACGATGTCTCCGGTACTGTCCACCACGAAGGTGTCGTTCCCGCTGCCGCCGACCAGGCTGTCGTTCCCGCTGCCGCCGGAGAGGCTGTTGTTGCCGCCTCCGCCGACCAGCGTGTCGTTGCCGCCTCCGCCGTCGAGCGTGTTGTTGCCGGCATTGCCGGTGATCGAGTTATCGACCGAGTTACCCGTGCCAGTGATGTCGCCCGTGCCAGTGATGTCGCCCGTGCCGGTGAGCACGAGGTTTTCGACTCCGTCACCCAGCGTGTAGCTGATCGTGCTCTGAACCTCATCCGTGCCAAGTCCACCGCTCACGCTGTCTCCGGCATCCACCACGAAGGTGTCGTTGCCACTGCCGCCGACCAGGCTGTCGTTGCCAAGGCCACCGACCAGACTGTCGTTCCCGGCTCCGCCATCGAGCGTGTCGGCTCCCGCCCCGCCGTCGAGCGTGTTGTTGCCGCCATTGCCGGTGATCGAGTTTTCGACCGCGTTGCCCGTGCCGTTGATGTCGCCCGCTCCGGTGAGCAGCAGGTTTTCGAGGCCTGTGCCCAGTGTGTAGCCGATCGTGCTTTGCACTTCGTCCTTGCCAGACTCGTCGAGCACGATGTCTCCAGCACTGTCCACCACGAAGGTGTCGTTGCCGATGCCGCCGATCATGCTGTCGTTGCCAAGGCCGCCGACGAGACTGTCGTTCCCGGCTCCGCCATCGAGCGTGTCGGCACCCGCCCCGCCCTCCAGCGTGTTGTTGCCATCGTTGCCGGTGATCGAGTTATCGACCGAGTTGCCCGTGCCGGCGAGATTATCCGAGCCAGCGAGCACGAGGTTTTCGACGCCGGCGCCCAGTGTGTAGCTGATCGTACTTTGCACTTCGTCCGTGCCACTTCCACCACTCACGCTGTCTCCGGCGCTGTCCACCACGAAGGTGTCGTTGCCACTGCCGCCGACCAGGGTATCGTTGCCGCCTCCGCCGACCAAGCTGTTGTTGCCATCGTTGCCGGTAATCGAGTTATCGACCGAGTTACCCGTGCCAGTGATGTCGCCCGTGCCGGTGAGCACGAGGTTTTCGACTCCGCCACCCAGCGTGTAGCTGATCGTGCTTTGCACTTCGTCCGTGCCCGCTGTGTCGCTCACGATGTCTCCGGCGTTGTCCACCACGAAGGTGTCGTTGCCGGCTCCGCCGACCAGGCTGTCGTTCCCCTCCCCGCCATCGAGCGTGTCGTTCCCGTCTCCGCCGAGGAGTGTGTCATTCCCCGATTCACCGACCAGGCTGTCATCGCCTGCCCTGCCTAGCAAACTGTCGTTGCCGGCCCCGCCAATAAGCGTGTCGTTCCCATCTCCGCCATCGAGCGTGTCATCCCCTTTCCCGCCAAGAAGCGTGTCATGGCCTCCCTCTCCAGCCAGGCTGTCATTGCCGGTGCCGCCTACCAAACTGTCGTTCCCGGTCCCGCCGTCGAGCGTATCATCCCCGTCTCCGCCGATCAGCGTGTCCTCGCCTCCCTCTCCGGCCAGGCTGTCATTATCGATCCCGCCGACCAAACTGTCGTTCCCGGCCCCGCCAATAAGCGTGTCGTGCCCGTCTCCGCCATCGAGCGTGTCGTTCCCGTCTCCGCCGATCAGCGTGTCATTCCCTTCATCACCAGACAGGCTGTCGTTACCGGCCCCGCCGATCAGGCTATCATTGCCGATGCCTCCAACCAAACTGTCGTTCTCGTCTCCACCATCAAGCGTGTCATTCCCGTCTCCGCCGTCGAGCGTGTCCTCGCCTCCCTCTCCGGTCAGGCTGTCATTGCCAGTGCCACCAACCAAACTGTCGTTCCCGGTCCCGCCAATGAGCGTGTCGTTCCCGTCTCCGCCATCGAGCGTGTCATCTCCGTCTCCACCAAGAAGCGTATCATTCCCTTCATCACCAGAGACGCTATCGTTGCCAGTGCCGCCAACCAAACTGTCGTTCCCAGTGCCACCAATGAGCGAGTCGTTCCCGACTCCGCCATCGAGCGTGTCATCCCCTTCCCCGCCTAGAAGCGTATCATTCCCTTCATCACCAGACAGGCTGTCATTGCCGGCCCCGCCAACCAAACTGTCGTTCCCGGTGCCACCAATGAGCGTGTCGCTCCCAGCTCCGCCGATCAGGCTGTCATTGCCGGTCCCGCCAACCAAACTGTCGTTCCCGTCTCCACCATCGAGCGTGTCATCCCCGTCTCCGCCGATCAGCGTATCCTCGCCTCCCTCTCCGGCTAGGCTGTCATTGCCGGTGCCACCAACCAAACTGTCGTTCCCAGTGCCACCAATGAGCGTGTCGTTCCCGTCTCCACCATCGAGCGTGTCATCCCCGTCTCCGCCGATCAGCGTATCCTCGCCTCCCTCTCCGGCCAGGCTGTCATTGCCGGTGCCACCAACCAAACTGTCGTTCCCAGTGCCACCAACCAAACTGTCGTTCCCATCTCCGCCGCTGAGCGTGTCATCCCCGTCTCCACCAAGTAGCGTATCATTCCCTTCATCACCAGAAACGCTATCGTTGCCGGTCCCGCCAACCAAACTGTCATTCCCGGTGCCACCAATGAGCGTGTCGTTCCCGGCTCCGCCGTCGAGCGTGTCATCCCCTTCCCCGCCGATCAGCGTGTCATTCCCTTCATCACCAGACAGGCTGTCGTTCCCGGTGCCGCCAACCATACTGTCGTTCCCGGTCCCGCCACTGAGCGTGTCGTTCCCGGCTCCGCCGTCGAGTGTATCATCCCCCTCCCCGCCGATCAGTGTGTCATTCCCTTCATCACCAGACAGGCTGTCGTTGCCTTTGCCGCCAACCAAACTGTCATTCCCGCCCCCGCCAATGAGCGTGTCGTTCCCTTCTCCGCCATTCAATGTATCGTTGTCGGCACCCCCGGTCAGAGTGTCATCTCCTGGCCCGGTTGTTTTAACATTACCACCAGAGGAAGTATTCGAGATTGTTCCATTCGTGCCAGTCCCTCCTCCTTGCGCACCTGTTGCATTGTGCCACGCATGCCCACAACGCCATTGGCCCTTTTTTTTCCCTTTCTTAATCCTTTTGCATGGTTTGCGACGACGACGGCGGCTTAATTTCGAGCTTTTGGAGGATTTCAGGATGTCGTGCATAATGTTATTTGTAAAAGGGGGTGTAAAACTGCCACAGTAATTCAACAAATTTTTGCAATCATGTCAACTCAGTAGAAGGGGGAGACCCGCCCGGACGGGGTGAGAGGCGCGAAGGCCCATAACCGCCCGGGGACTGCTTCCTCATGGAACCGGACGGGCGGATTCCCCGCCATACGCCTCTCGGAGTACCATTCCTCGGTTTGCGTCATGTGGTTTGCCATTTGGTGTGCATTGGGAAGTTGACCAAGCCGTCGTGATCGTCGAGTCCTTCATTGCTGTAGGCGTCTTCATACTGCGCTTGGGTTTTGGCGTGGTTCTTCCACAGCCATCCCCTCAGGCTCTCCCGATCGCGGCGAACAAACCATTCTGGAGAAGCGTTTATTTCCAAGAAGGAGGCAAAGCAGAGGATGGCACGATGGCTCGCATAATTAGGACTGAACCTGCCCTTCAAAATCTTGATGAGATTGGAGAGCCCCCAAAAAATTGAACCAGGTATTATAAGAGAAAGCGGCGCGGAGCACCGCAGGAACTCTCCTGAAAAAGAAAAGACACACGCCGGAAAAAATCATCAAGAAGCTGCGTGAAGCCGAGGGGTTGATCGCGCCAGGCAAAGGAGTCGATGGGGCCGCGCGAGCCATTGGCGTGAGCATGGCGACCTACCAGCGATGAAAGGGTCGATATGGAGGCATGAAAAAAAGAAAATGCACGGATGAAGCGAGCCGTAGCCGACCTAACACTCGAAAAGGCGATCTTGAACCCGAATCCGGCTTTTGAAGTGAATTCCCCTGGCTGAAATCCAGTTCAAATCGCGCAACCTCCGCAGGCCAACTCGCTCCATTTGTCTACCTGCTTTGCGTTTCTTCCATTTTCGGAGCTTTCTTTTACAAAGCCCCTCACGCGTTTTCGAGGCAGGATCTATTTTTTTTACCAACTTTAGAAAAACTCGTGTTTTGGGAGTGCAGCCCTGAGAGCAAGGTTTTATGAGAGTTTGATGGGATTTTAGGGAAAATCAAACTGGCAGCGCCTACGGGATTCGAACCCGTGCACCAGCCTTGAGAGGGCTGTGTCCTAACCCCTAGACGAAGGCGCCGTGATTTGGGGGAAGCTAGCGGCGGAACTATATTTTGCAAGAGAAAGTCTGGTTCCGGAAGACTCGCATTGATGGCGCTTGCGCGGCGCGAAGTTCCTTTCTTTACTTGCCGCCCTATGTCAACGACGGAATCCGTTCACTCGCGCAAAAACCCCTTCCGGGCGGCGCTGGTAGTGAATCGCAAACTCACAGGCGAAACCTCGCAAAAAGAGACACGCCACTTCGAAATCTCACTCGCCGGCTCGGGGCTCCAATACGAAGTGGGCGACTCGCTGGGGGTGTTTCCGTCGAACAATCCAGCGCTTGTTGATTTCGTGCTGCGCGAGTTGGGGTTTACGGGCGAAGAGACAGTGCCGAGCGCTGACGCCGTCGAGATGCCGCTCCGCGAGGCGCTGACGAAAAGTTACATTCTCTCCGAGCCTTCGAAGCAACTCCTGCAGGCCGTGGCGGCGAAGGATTCTGCAGCGGCGTTTTTGGAAAAACTGCTGCTGCCCGAGGAAAAAACCGCCCTCGAAAATTTCCTGTGGGGCCGTGATGTGCTGGATGTGCTCCAGCAATTTCCCGCCGCGAAATTCTCTCCCGAGGAATTCGCAAAAGTCCTCCGGAAGCTCCAACCGCGCCTTTATTCCATCGCCTCCTCGCAGAAAGCCGTCGGCGAGTCGGTTCACCTTACGATTGCCGTGGTGCGCTATGGGGTTGATCACAGCCCGCGCGCTCGAGAGGGCGTTTGCTCGACTTTTCTGACGGATCGCTCGGGCGGATCGGCACCGGTGTTTGTCCATGCGGCAAAACATTTCCGCATGCCTGAAAACTCCGACACGCCGATAATCATGGTCGGCCCGGGAACTGGCGTCGCCCCGTTCCGTGCGTTTCTTCAAGAGCGAAAGGCCACAGGAGCGAAAGGGAAAAATTGGCTTTTCTTCGGCGACCAGCGCGCAGCGACGGATTTTCTTTACCGCGAGGAATTGGAGACCGCGCAGGCCGATGGTTCCCTTCACAGGCTGAGCACCGCGTTTTCGCGCGACCAGGAGCACAAGATTTATGTGCAGCACCGCATGCATGAGAACGGCGCCGAGCTTTTCGACTGGCTCGAAAACGGCGCGTATTTTTATGTCTGCGGCGATGCGAAGCGGATGGCGAAGGATGTTGACGCCGCCCTCCACTCGATTGTCGAAAAACACGGCAACAAGAGCACGGACCAAGCCAATGAGTATGTCGAGGCGCTGAAAAAAGAGAAACGCTACCGCAAGGATGTCTATTGAAATTGGACCAAACACTTTGAACACCACACCTCGCCACATCCACTTCCTCGGCATTTGCGGCACAGCGATGGGATCCGTCGCCGCAGCCATGCAAGACAAAGGCTTTCAGGTCACCGGACAGGACCAGAATGTCTACCCGCCGATGTCCACTTTCCTCGAATCGAAGGGCGTCAAAATCACCCCCGGCTTTGATCCTGCCGACATCCCAGCCGCCGATCTCATCGTGATCGGCAATGCCATGTCGCGCGGCAATCCCTCTGTGGAGGCCATTTTGAATCGCAAGCTCCTTTACCTTTCCCTGCCGGAAACACTGAAGCATTTCGTCCTTCACGGCCGCCACAATCTCGTCGTCACCGGCACGCACGGAAAAACGACGACCACCTCGATTCTCGCGTGGATTTTTGAATCCGCTGGCCTTGAGCCCGGCTACCTGATCGGAGGAATTCCCTCAAACCTCGGCCAGGGCTCGAACATCCGTGACTCGAAGTATTTCATCCTCGAGGGCGACGAATACGACACCGCCTTCTTCGACAAGCGCTCGAAATTCATTCACTACCTCCCCGAACTCGTCATCGTGAACAATATCGAGTTCGACCACGCCGACATCTACCGCGACCTCGACGAGATCAAGAC
>JBIPMC010000089.1:0-7268 GCA_044369345.1 Terrimicrobiaceae bacterium | reverse complement strand
TGGCGATTCCGAGGGGTAGGGCGATCGCGGCGGCGATCAGGAAGCTGAGGCCGATACGCTGAACGCTGGCGAGAACATCGAGGGCGAAGTCCTTTTCGGAAAAGAGTGCCACCATCGTCGAAAAAACCTGTGTTGCCGTGGGAAGAAGCTTGCTGAACTCCTCAGCCCGGGGAGTGAATTGCCAGGCAAGCAGGAATACGGACCACCCTGTCAGCATGAGGGTGATCTTGGCTGCCATAGCCAAGGGGGATTGGAAGTCGAACCAACCCGAGAAAAATCCCAAGTGCCACTTTGAGATATCCTGATTGTGCTTCATCTCTCCGTGAGTGTGTGGTGTGTTTCCCGTGAGCGAAATAGGAAGTCCGTCCTATACGGGAGGCTGTGCCGGTCCAGTGGCCATGATCGCTTCATGACGGTTGTGAACGCCGAGTTTGTGAAAGATATGATCGAGATGGTTTTTAACCGTGTGGAAGCTGATACCGAGGATGGTGGCAATCTCGTCATTTGATTTTCCAAGGCCGAGCCAATGAAGCACCTCCACTTCCCTCGGACTGAGGTCGGCCAGACGGGATTCCCGCAGCGTGACGGCTGGTGCACGCGCGGCGCGTGCCGTCTTGCTGGCCGCCCGCCAAAAGTTGCTTTCAATGGCTTGGAAGTCTGTTCCCACGGCACCCCGGAAACGTCCCTCCACAAGGACGGGGGCGATGCGGCTCGTGATGCGGACATGGAGAGATCCAAAGCAGTAGTCGGTCGGATCCAGATGGCATGGGGCAAGCTTGCGCTTGGGAATCCAATACCAATCGCCTGCTCCGGGAGACTCGTAGCCAACCACCGGCATCAATTCCGGCCGCCCCGTCGCGCGGTGCCAGCAGGCAACAAACCGCCCAGTGGCGTCGTGGCCTGCCGCGTGTTGAAACTCCGCATCGCGACCGTCCAAGGCACCGGGCTCCCAGACTGTCCAAGCGGCCAGAAGGGCGGGATGTGATGTCAGAGCCTCGCGCAGGATCCTCGAGTAGGTTTCGCGATCCCTGACTCCCGAGGAATGCAAACACGCAAAGGCGGATGCCAGAGCGGAGGCTAATTCGAGCATGGCGCGTATTTGATTAGAAGAGTCTGGCGTAGCGGTCGGTTTCCCACTGGCTGATCGTCTGGTGGTATTCGCGCCACTCCTCGGATTTGTAGTGGACAAACTCGTCCCGAAGCGGCTTTCCGAGAATCGCTTCGACGAATGGGTCGGCTGCAAAGGCCTTGACCGCCTCATCGAGCGTGCGGGGAAGTTCGCTGATGCCGCGCGCGACGAGTTCGGAAGGGCTGAGTTCGTAGAGGTTGTCCTCTTGGGCGGGTCCCGGGTCGAGGTTCTCACGGATGCCCTCCAGCCCGGCGGCGAGAACCAAGGCGGCCGCCAGATAGGGATTGCAGGAGGCGTCGGCGTTCCGGGATTCGCACCGCCCGCCGCACATGGGAACGCGCACCGAGTTCGTTCGGTTGTTGCGACCGTAGGAATTGAAGACAGGGGCCCACGAGTAGTAGCTCATGAGTCCGCGGCGCACGAGGCGCTTGTAGCTGTTCACCGTTGGGGCAAAGGCCGCACAAAGGGCCGGTCCGTGCTTGAGGATTCCAGCGATGAACTGGTAGCAGAGCGGTGAAATGCCGAGGCCGCGCGGATCCTCCTGCTTTGAGCAAGCGAAGAGGTTCTTCCCATTGGAATCGCAAAGCGACATGTTGAAATGGGCCCCGTTCCCGGTGCGATTGGCGAAGGGTTTGGGCATGAAGGTCGCCAGAAGCCCCTCCTCGGCCGCGTAGTGCTTCGCGAGCATCCTGAAAAACACATACCGGTCGCACATCGTTAGTGCGTCGGCGTATTTGAAATCGAACTCAAACTGCGAATTGGCATCTTCGTGATCGACGGAATAAAGATCCCACCCTAGCCCGTTGATGGCAGTGCCGACCTTGTCGATCCACTGGTAGCGATCGAGAAAGCGTTTCACATCGTAACATGCCTTCACCAAGTCGTCGTCGGGGTTTGGAATCTCCAATTGTCCGTGGTCGTTGAGCTTCACGACGAAGACCTCGCATTCGATACCCAGATTGAACCCGAATCCCATCGAGGCCGCTGCGGCAAGTTGCTTTTTCAGGGCGACCCGCGTGCTGATTTCATAAGGTTTTCCGTGGAATGTGTTGTCTGCGGGGAACCACGCGATCTCGGGGTTCCACGGCAACGGGAAGCCACGATCGAGGTCGGGAACCGAATTGATTTCATCGTCGTTCGGACTCTGTCCGAGACCGTCCAGCGCATAGCCGGTGTAAAGCTCCGAGCCGGCTGCAAAATCCTCGAAGTGTCCAATCGGCACGACTTTGCCTTTAGGGATTCCATGGATGTCGGGATAGGCCCCGATGCAGTATTTGACGCCTTTGGCTGCGAGTTCGGAGGCCATTTCGCTGGTGGTTTTTGTTTTCATAGACTCAAAAAAAATTCTCCGGCGTTCCGCTCCACTCGGCCGCAGGCAGGGGAGGTTTCTCGAGAAGACCGGATTGGATGATGCGGGTCAGGGCCTCGCTCATCATTTCAAAAAGTTCACAACCGTCTTCGGCGCGTCCGCTGGATGGCCGACCAGTGGTGCCGTTCAAGCTGGTTTGTGAGACCGGGTAGCTGAAAACAAGTCCTTCCGTGCGGTCGAGATCGTCAGCCTGTGGAAAGGCGCCCGTATCCACCAAATCCGGGGCAAGATGCAGGAGAAGGTCGCACTCGGCCTTGTTGGCATGGAGATCCTTTGCATCACTGGTGAATCGCGCCGCGATTCCGGGTGTGAGAGTGAATGTGTCCACGAAGCCGACTTGGACTTTCCCGAGAAGTTCGAGCCGTATTTGATCCACCGCCACGCGGAGCGGGGCATGGTTCCCGGCGTGAGCGTTCACGAAGAGGATTTTTTTCCATCCCGTCGCCTCCGCCCAGCGCGCCCATTGCAACAAAGTCTGGATGAATGTCACCGGGGCCATGGAAAAAGTGCCTGGCCATTTCGAGGTGTGGGCGCCTGAGGATGTCAGAGTGAGGACAGGAGCGAAGGGAGTCCCTGTGCGCCGGGCTGCTTCGCGGCAAAGGGCATCGGCGATGATCGAGTCGGTGGATATCGGCAAGGCTGGGCCATGCTGTTCGGTTGCTCCGAGCGGCAGCAGGATCATGGATGGCCCATTTTGAAGCGCGCGGATTTGCGGCCATGTCATGAGCGCCAGCTCGAGTGATGAGCATTTATTCGACATCGTCGCCAACGGTTGTCATGCGAGGGATCGGACTCTGTTCCACAACCTCCTCCCGCTGCGGATGGATGAGGTTTTCCAATCTGGAACGAGTGGCCTTGAACTCCGGCGAGTCGAACTGAGAACGGTTACGCGGGCGGGGAACCGGATTTTCAATCCATTCCGCGACCCGGCTGGGATCGCTTCCAAGAACCAGAATGCGGTCTGAAAGGTAAACGGCCTCATCAAGGTCATGGGTTATAAACAGGATCGTGACATCCAGATTTTTCCAAATTTGCAGGAGATAGGCCTGCATTTGAAATCGTGTCTGGGCATCGAGCGCTCCGAATGGCTCGTCCATGAGCAGAATGCGTGGCCGGTTGGCGAGCGCCCGCGCAATCGCAACGCGTTGCTTCATGCCTCCCGACAGTTGATGCGGGTAGGAGTTTTCAAATTTCGACAACCCGACCAAGGCAATCCACTCGCGCGCCTCCGACTCCGCGATGCTTGAAGCCTGGCCGGACATTTGCAAACCGAACATCACATTTTTTTTCACCGTGAGCCATGGAAAGAGAGTGTAGCCTTGGAAGACCATTCCCCGATCCGGTCCAGGGCCTTTGACGGGATGTCCATCCAGCAAAATTTCCCCCGATGTGGGGGATTCGAGGCCCGCGATCGTGCGGATGAGAGTGGACTTGCCACAGCCCGAGGGGCCGAGCACGCAGGTGAACTCGCGGCGGTGCACCTGGAAGGAGATGCGGTCCAGCGCATGATGGACGGCGCCTCCTGAGTAAAACGCCTTGCTCAGCGCGCGCACATCCAGAATGACAGGTCGTTCCTTAAGGCGGGCAAAACGCTCTGCGACCGCTGTGGAAAGATTCAAGGGCTGTGGATTCATGGACAAGCCCTTTCCGAATCATCTGCACTGTCCTGTTTCCCAACACCAACAGATCGTGGACTTTTCCATGGAAAAAGATGGCGTCCGAGGGAGTCGAGCAGGCGATCGGAGGCGAAGCCGATCACTCCGATGATCAAAATGGCGGCAAAGACATTGTCATAGATTCGGTATTTGGCCTGTTGGTTGATGAAATAGGTGATGCCTGAACTGGCACCGATGTATTCGGCCACGATCAGGTAAGTCCAGGCCCAGCCAAGAAGAATGCGCATGTCATTGTAGAGGTCGGTGGAAATGCCCGGTAAGACGACTTTGAAAAGGATTTGCAGACGCCCCGCCCCGAGTGTCTGCGCAGCCTCGACGAGCGAGGGATCCAGCTTTCGTGTCGTGTTGGCCACAACCAACACTTGTTGAAAAAATGTTCCGATGAAAATGATGGCAATTTTTGGACCGTCATAGATACCCATGACAGCCACAGCGAGGGCGCCAAAAACCGGTGCCGGCATGTAACGAATGAAGTCAACGACCGGTTCGCCGAGCCTCGCGAACAAGGGAAATGTACCGCACAGGATCCCGAGTGGAACTCCAAAAAGGGAACTCCAAAAAAAACCCCAGAAAATAATCCGGATGCTGTGCCAGAGACTCTCGTGCAGCCAAGGTTCGCCGTTTCGGCGCGGGGGAGTGATGAAACTTCGATACATGGCCTCCACCACCTCATGCGGCGCGGGCAGAAACACGGGATTAGCCGGAATTCCCGATGCGGGGGGGATTCCCGCCAGTCGTAGTTTTTCATTTTCCAAAGCAAAGGTCTTCTTTTCCACCAGCATGTCCGGCTTGAAGTAGGGCACTTTGCTGGCATCGGTGATTTTTACCAAGGGGTGCCAAATGACGGGCAAGTAACTCACCGCCGACCAGAGCAGAATCGGGATGAGAAAAGAAAAACAGACGATCACGCCGCTGAACCCGACCGGAACCGGAACAAAGGGCAAAAATAGGCTTCTCAGCTTTGCAAAAGCATCGCTGAGAAGGAGTTGTTTTTTTTGATCCGCAGGCAAGAGATGGGTGCTCAACGAAGGCATGGTTGGAATGCGGCAACTCCAGCGCGCACCGCAATCTTGGGCTGGAAGTTTAAAGCCCCTCTGTGATCGAGGGTTCGATATAATCGGCCACAGTTTGTGACTTCTCGTATACCTTGTTCTCCACATTGAACTGGTCAACAACCGTACTAGAACCGTAGATGGAGTTTAGACCACTCCCTTTGGCAAAGGCTTTTTTGGCCTCGTCGAGCGAAAGGATTTTGGTTCCCTCGATGAAGGATTCGTATTCTTCCGGGGGCAGATTCACTCGATCGGCCATGCTTTTGACTGCATCGGCATGGGTCGCAGGGTTGTTAAGATATTCGACGATTCGATACCAGACCTTCGCCACTTGTTTCCACTCCTCGGGCTTTGCGGCGAGGCTTGCCGGGTTCACTGCCAACACATCGTAGATCAACCCCGGAACATCGGCGCTTGTGTAAATGGCTTTTGATCCGGCAACGGCTTTCAAGGCCTGTCCCGAATTCGGTTGCCAAGCGCCAATGGCATCCACATCCCCCGATGCAAAAGCTTTGGGTGTCTCATGGGTGGGGATATTGACCAGAGTCACATCTGATTCCTTCAAACCATTTGCCTCAAGAGCTTTCAAAAGCAGAAGGTGGTCGACAAAACCCAATTCCACACCAATTTTTTTTCCTTTCAAGTCCTTCACGGAATCAATGCCTGGCTTGGCAACAATCATGTCGTTGCCGTTACTGAAGTCGTTGATCAAAATTGTCTTGCTGGGTGATCCAGTTGCCCCCGTAACCAAAGCATCACCATTCGTCATGCAAACCGCGTCAACTTTTCCTGCTGCAAAAGCTTCCATGGAAGGCACATATTCAAACCATTCAAAGCCGACATCCACTCCGGCCTCTTTGAACCATCCCTTGTCAATGCCGACTTGCCAGGCTGTCCATCCCGGCCAGTCGCTGTAGGCGATTTTTAGAGCCTCCGCGCGGACAGCTCCGAGCGAAGCCGTGAAACCGAGTGCTGTGATTGCAAGGGTGAGTAATCGATTTTTCATTTGGTGGTATTATTTTTCTTTCCCGGAGTAATACGGGCATCCTTACTACAGCACTCTGCGTGCCAGTTATTGAAACATCCGCAAAGGCTGATGAAATCAAGGAAATCAAGGACCCGCAGCGAGCCGAAGCAGTCGTAGTTGCCCATAATTGAGCAGGGAGTTGCTCGAAAAATGACAGCCGGGCTAGGGAGTCGAAGATCGGAGATAAGCCCTCCACCCGAGATGTCGGGAGATGTCGGGGGAGGACTCCAGGGCCTCGGGTTCACAAACGAAGCCCTTGACCCAAGTGCCGTCAGCCAACTCGAGGCTGCCGATCGCCAAAGGCGCGGAAACCAGGTCCACGAACGATCCGAATTCTTCCACGGGAACATCCCAGACTTCCACTTCGATCGACTGGCCACCGTCACTTCGGCGCACGAGGCCTGGCTTCGGAGGTCGGGTGGGAAGGGCGTGGAGGCGGTAGTGGGAACTGGTGGTGGTGGTTCGACGCAAGACCGCCCGGCGGTTTGTGAGCTGATAGTTCAATGGTTGACCGCTCAAATGGGCGCCGACAACGGCGAGCTGGACCATGCCCCTGCCGACGCAACTGCCGGTGGCAATCCGGGCCAGCAGGCGATCCTCGAATGCCGGGCCGACAAGGCTGATACCAAATGGCAATCCATCGCTTCGAAATCCGGCTGGCACCGCAAGCGCGGAGAGGTCGAGGAGGTTGACGAAATTCGTGTAGGTTCCGAGACGGCTGTTCAACATGATGGGGTTGGCCTTGACCTCCTCCACGCGGTAAATGGTCGGCGCGGTGGGAACGAGGAGGGCATCGATGGCGCTCCAGACGGATTCAGTCTGGCTCCGGAGGCGATTAAGTTTATAAATTCCGTCAAAAGCCTCAACCGCAGATTTTTGCAAGCAACCAGCAATGATCTCCCGCACCACCGGGTCGGTTTCACCGGGATGCCTTCGAATGAAATCGCCCACGGAGTGATCACGCTCGGCGACCCAGGGCCCCTCGTAAAGAAGCCGCGCCGCTTCGAGGAATGGC
>JBIPMC010000088.1:0-7302 GCA_044369345.1 Terrimicrobiaceae bacterium | reverse complement strand
AAGGCCATCTTCGCCGCCCGCGACCAAAAACTCGCCTCGGCCAGGCTACAACGCAAAATCAACCATCAAGACCAACCCGCCCATTCCGTAACTCACACCCCGATTTTTTCCAATTGACGCTGAACCATTACAGAAAAACCGCGTTTTGCGGCACCAACCAAAATCAATTCACGAAAATTTCAAACCGCCCTTATTTTATTACCCCTTCCAACTTTTTGAGCGACTTGTCATAGCGGAACTTCTTCTCCATGTTCTTGATAAGATTATAATCCTTCATATTTTGCTTGTTACTCTTTGTGGCGATGATCTTTCCCTTATCATCAATAACGGCAACAAACCAGACATCATACTTAAAGTTTCCAGATCCACCGGAGATTCCATATATATTTGTGAAAGTTTGTGGCGTGTATTCAAACGAACGATCTGCTTGTGTTTTGCCCAGCTCAAAGAATTCCTCGCCAGAATCAAATAAAACAAACTCGTCATTGCTTTTAGTCCCTTTTCCGAGAATAAAGTAATGAAGACTTACCGGGCCGGTTTCTTCTTTGAGGCTCAGGTTCGCCACTTTTATTTTCAGGCTAACCTTCTCGCGCACATGGTAACCTTCCCTTTTGCTCGAAGTTCTGAGAATGACATCGATGCGAATTTGAAATTTCGAGGGCTGCTTTTGTTCGACCTCCTTTTCAGCGGCAGCATTCTCGTCGCTTTGCGGTTCGCCATTGGAAGCCTGTTCCTCCGTGATATATTCATCCTGAGTCTCGCTGGTTTCAGATAAACTACTGCCATCACTCGATTCTGCGGGGTCACTTTCTGCCTCGGGTTCCCTCGGCACATCCACGGTCATCTCACTCAGCTGGGAAACCCCTTTTTCTTGATCGGAACTTACCTCGGAAGCAACTTTTTGGACTTCATTTGCAAGAGCGCTCACATTTTCTAGATTTTTCTGCTCCAAGGCATTCCCCATGTACGTGACCAGCATCTTGAGATAATCGAGTTTGGCTTTAAATACCGAATCCTCTTCCACTAGGGCTTCCTTGGCAGGGGGGTGATTGGTAGCGGGCAACTCAGTTCGAGATTGCTCGGGCGATTCATTTTCGCTCGGGGCGACTTCGTTCGATACCTCTTCGGCTTGGGTAGGCTCGGCAGGAACATGATCAGCCAGCTCCGTCCCTATTGGTTCTTGCTTCTCTGGCGCTGATTCGGGCGGCGAGTGCTTAGTCGAGGCCGGTTTGGGTTTGGAGTCGCACGACGGCGATATGATTGAAACCAACAAAAAAAGCGCGCCAGCAAGTTTGGATTTATTCATAATAATCAAGCAGTAAGTTAATCGTAATAAAATAGTATATATTTGATAAATAATTTGCATTTATTTGATTTGATAATATGCAATATGACTTTTCTTTATTTAAGATTTGTCAGGTGATTTGCAAGGCAGCAGGACAAGTAAAGCTGTTTAATAAATATTCCAAGAAAAACCAGGGCGGTTTGAAATTTTCGTGAATTGATTTTGGTTGGTGCCGCAAAACGCGGTTTTTCAACAAGCTGCTTTTACCAAGGTCACTTTTTGATTTGTTACTGTCCCGAATTCTGTATTTTTTCAATTATAATATCTTATTTTCGATTAATCACCGGATTTTACCCGGCCTTGATTCGCCCGAGGCGGATGAGTTGGCTGTAGCGGCACATGTTGTAGGACCATGTTCGCCAAACCAACCTGTGTTTTTTGATCGAGGCTGCGGGCATCATTTTCCATCTTGACATTGCGCAGCATTTTTAATGCCCAAACTAATACCTTTTAGTTTGCCGGGTTAATAGCTCAACAGTTATTTTTTCAGCTCTCAGGTTTCCGTTTCATTTCTTCGAAGCCCGACGACGCGGAAGCCCTGCCCAGGAATCGATAAGAACCGCGAATGGCTCAATGCCTGATTTCTCCCATTCCAAAATCTCTTTCGTAAAGATCATGACGCCGGAGCAGCGAGTCTGTATAGATGGACGATGAACACATTGAATTTTGCGGACCTCGGGTTATCGACAGAGGTTTTGAAGGCGGTGGCGGATTTGGGGTTTGAGCAGGCTTCCCCGATTCAGAGCGCCGCGATCCCGGTTTTGATGGAGGGGCATGATGTGGTAGGTCAATCCCAGACGGGCTCGGGAAAGACGGCTGCGTTTGCGATTCCGGCGATTGAAATTTGTGCCGCTCAAGACCGATCAGTTCAGGTTTTGATCCTCTGCCCGACACGCGAACTGGCCACGCAGGTGGCGGATGAGGTTCACAAACTCTCAGCTCACAAGCGGGGCATTCACGCAGTGCCGATCTACGGCGGGGCCTCGTATGAGCGGCAGTTCCATGAATTGAAAAAGGGCGTCCAGATCGTGATCGGCACGCCGGGGCGGATCATGGATCACATGGAGCGCGGCACCTTGCGGCTCGACTCTGTGAAGATGGTGGTGCTCGACGAGGCGGATCGCATGCTCGACATGGGCTTCCGTGATGACATCGAGCACATTTTGAAATCCACGCCCGAGGAACGCCAGACGGTGTTTTTCTCGGCGACGGTGTCGAAGCCGATCCGGGATTTGATCGAGCGGCATTCGCGCGAGCCGAAGTCGGTGAAGATCGAGCAAAAGACGCTGACGGTGCCCGCTATCGAGCAGTGGTATTTCGAGGTGCCGCAACGCAACAAGCGCGAAGCGCTCCTGCGGCTCATTGATTTTCACGGGTTCAAGCTGGGCATTGTTTTTTGCAATACGCAACGGATGGTCGATGAACTCGCAGATGATTTGGTGGCGCAGGGCATCTCGGCCGACCGGCTTCACGGCGGGCTGTCACAGGCCCAGCGCACACGTGTGATGAATAAATTCAAACAGGCGGAATTTGAATTCCTCGTCGCCACGGATGTCGCCGCGCGCGGGATCGATGTGGACGAGCTCGAATTGGTGGTGAACTACGACCTGCCCTACGATGCCGAGGATTATGTGCATCGCATCGGACGCACAGGTCGTGCGGGGCGCAAGGGGCTGGCGGCGACATTTGTCTCCGGCCGCGACATTCACAAACTGCAATTTATCGAACGCTTCACCCGCACCAAAATCCAGCGCGGCAAACTTCCGACCGCTGGTGAGGTCGAGGAGCGTCGATTGGAGGGCGTTTTTGATCAAATACGCGAAGTCCTGGAGCGTGGAAATCTCTCTTCGGGTCCGGTGGACCGGCTTTTGGAAGAAGGCTACAACTGCACCGACATCGCGGCGGCGCTTTTCGAGCTGCTCACCGGTGGAACTCCCAAAACCGAGGAAGTCGCGGAAACAAAATCCAAAAAGCATGCTCCGTCCGAGGATTTGCCGTCGCAGTCGTTGCGCCCCCCATCGCGCGGAATGCGCTGGGTTAGGCTGAATGTCGGCCGAGAAGAGAGAATTTCGCCGAGAGACATCATCGGGCTACTGGAGGATGCGTTGGGCCTGCCGATGCGTTCGGTGGGAATCATCGAGATCAAACCGGGCCAGTCCTTCGCTCAGGTGCCACAGCAATTCCTCGATGTCGTGCGCGACGGTCCGCGTGAGATCGAAACGAATGCCGGCTCTGTGGTGATTTCGCAGCACGACACGGAGCGGCCGGAGAAGAAGAGGCGGAAGAAGAATTGACCCCAGGGGGGCACAACCGAATGGCGGGGGCCTTTGAGATAGACCAACGCTTGATGGCCCGCAGGGCGATACGAGCGGGAGCGAGCGAGTCAAATAACTCAGAGGGTGAGATTGGGGATCTGACCTCCCTGTTAGTCCATTTTTGTATGGAGATGAATAGTAGGGGCTGAATTAGCAGCGCCTTCCAGTTCGACTTTTTTTACAAAGCAGCGAGTGCGGCTTTTGCGGCAGCGGATTTTTCCGCATACCACTTATCGTATTCTGGTTGCGGGAGCACGCGGATGTTGGCCTTCATGTTGTAATGGCCTGTGCCGCAAAGCTGGCTGCAAGCGAGTTGCAAGTCTGCCGGGCGTTTGACGGTGAATTGAACCCACTTGATCGTGCGACCTGGAACGGCGTCTTGATAGAGACGGAAGGCGGGAACATAGAAGGAGTGGATGACATCGCGGCTACGAAGAAGGACATGGACGGTTTTTCCAACGGGTATGACCAATTCTGTGGTGGTGAAATCATCCTTGGCGGCGGGATCGTTTTGGTTCACACCGAATTTGTTATCCATGGTGAAAAGATTGGCTGCGCAGTCGCCGAGCTTGCCATCGGCTCCGGCGTATCGGAAATCCCAGCCGAATTGGTAGGAAACAATATCCACCGTGACGGCATCGGCCGGAATCGGGGCTTGAGTCAACTCGTTCCACACGCGGTTGCCCCAGATCGCCAAGGTGAGGAAGATCGCTGTGGGGATGATGGTCCACCAGAATTCGAGGGTGTTGTTGCCGTGGCTGTAGTGGGCTTTGTGGCCAGGGCGGCGGCGGTATTTGATGAGATAGATGATGTAAACGCCTTGGGTGGCAACGAAAACAAAGAGAGTTAGCCAGAAGATGAAATTGAGGATGCCATCTATTTTTTCACCGCCAACGGTGATGTTTTCCGGGGCCCAGTAGAGTTTTTCCACGCGTTCCTCAGCTTGCGCAACGGGAGCGGCGAAGCCAAGGAGCAAGAGGCAGAGTGGGATGATTCGGAGAAGTAGGCTCATGGCAAAAGGTCAGGCGGCTGGGGGAGCTGCGGGAGCGGGATTGGCAGGCGCTGCTGGAGCGGCTGGCGCGGCGGCTCCGCCAGCAGAGATTTTCTCAGCCGGTATGGCTTTGAGGTCTTTTTGGGTCCAAGGATCCTTGCGATCTGTGGAGTCACGGACTTTGGCGACAAATTCCTCGCTGATCGCAGGAGCGTTGTTGCCCCACTCGCTGCGGATGTAGGTGAGGATGCCGGCGATCTCGCTGTCTTTCAGCTGCGCCCACGGCGGCATGGCGTTGTTGTAGCTCTGGCCTTTGACTTGAACGGGGCCTTGCATGCCGGCGAGGAGAATTTTTACGAGATGGTTGTCTCCGACCCAATCACCACCGACAACCCATTCGCTGGCGACGAGAGGCGGGAACTGACCAGCCACGCCCATACCGCTCCCTTGGTGGCAGACGGCACAATTTTGGGTGAAAAGACGCTTGCCGATGACTTTCGGATCGGGCGGCGCAACTGGGCCTGAAGCGGCACCACTGGATACTGGATTATAGACATCGGCTTTGAACCCCCCACTGTTGCTGGCGAGATGGAATCCGCCCCAGAAAACGAGAATTCCGGCGGAAATCACGAGCCAGAACGGAAGCGGGGAGCTTTTCTCAGTGGGCTCGGATGCTTCACGCAGAACGGGAGCGGAAACCTCGTGTGCGGGGGTTTCGCTCTGCTTGTGCGGGTCGTTCGAAGGCGTGTTCACGGTGATTTACTTGGCTTTTGAGACCGGGGACTCCGGCAATGGGTAGCTTTGGTTTAATGAAAGAAGGTAGGCGACAAGGGCCTTGGCCTTCTCGGTCGGCACAACTTCATATCCCGGCTTCGGCGCGCAGGGGCCGGTAAGTCCAGTGACGGCTTCATTCGAAGGTTGGCCTTGGATTTTCACAACATTGTAAAGGAAGCAATAGGAAGGCATGTTCGACCATGGATTCACACTGCGCGGCTCATAGAGGTGGCGGTGGATCGCGTTGATGTCCTCGCCTGCGCGAGCCCCGTAATTCGAGAGGTCTTGCCCGACGCGGAACAAACCGGGTAGGGCGGATTTTTCGCGAAGATAATCGCGAGCAACGGTCTGGCGCTTGCCAAGTTCCTTGTCGATATCGATGGTAAGCGGAGCGAAACGGACTTGCTGGGTGTGGCACTCCACGCAACCGTTGGCAGCATAGACTTTTTGGCCTGCGACAGCAAGGCCGGAAACGGTGGGCGGAAGGACGCCACCGGTGGCTTCATCGGCCACTGGCTGGAGGTTACCGAGATTTTTCAACGGGTAGTTGACGAGTCCGAGCCAAGCGGAGCCAAAGATGAGAAAGATGCCTATGAAAAGATTTGGGAGTTTTATCATACCGCGACGGGCTCCTGGGAATTTTCCTCGCGCTCTGCCAACAAGGCAGGGGCTTGGTTTTTACGGGTTTCGAGCAGGATGCCGATGAGAAGAATGGCGAAATTCACTGCTGCTCCCAGAATGAGCAGGCTACCGAGCATGGCAAGGAATCGAAACGGCCATGCGAATTCAACAGAGCTGCGGAAGGTGATAAAGGTCTGGCTGAGTGCAGAGCCTTGAATCAAGCCACCGAGAATAAATCCTGTCAAAATGAATCCGATACCCGTGGCGGCCAACCAGAAGTGGAGCGAGATGGATTTACCACAGGGCCATTCGTGCCCGGTCAGGCGCGGAACGATGTAGTAGATGGCACCGAAGGCTGTCATGGCAAAGAAACCGAGATGGCCGAGTTGATACAGGCCGCGGTTGATGTCGGAAAATTGTGTCATTGCATTGACACCGGGCAGGGAGTTGATCGCTGTGAGAATCCAGTAGGCGATCAAGCAACCCATTCCTGTTGAGATGAACCGGAGTGCTGGACTCCAAGCCACTGGGGCGTAGTGACCTTCGAGAGTGAGATGAAGATTCAAGCCAATCGCGAGCGCGGGGACGATTAACATGATGCTGGCCGCAACGCCCGCACTGGTGATCCAAGCCGGGACGGGGCCGCCGATGATTTGTGCGCCACCAGTCCAAGCTCCGAAGAGAAGAAGAGTCCAGAAGCCCAGAAGGCTTAGGTTGCTGCTGGCGACCGGGAGGCCGGTGGATTTCGGAATGATATAAAACGCGGCGGCGACTCCAACGGGCACCAGCCAGAGATTCAGGAATCCGCTGGAGAACCACAGCGCAATGGCAGGCTGGGCTGGAGCGGCGACGGGGTTCCAGACGAGGAGGGCATTTGCAGTGCCGAAGAGCCATGGAAAGGCAAGGATGGCTGCGAATACGAACCAAGCCGAGACAAACAGCGCACTCGATTTCCGCCCGTTGAAAGTGAAGAGAACCCAGATCGCAATCAGCGCGTAGGAGACGAATAGGATCGGAGTTGCAAAGGCAGGGAATGAGAGAAGCGCGAAGGAGGTGCTATTCCCGGCGATAATCGAGCAGGCCCCGACAAGAATGCCAAGGTTCCAGACTATTCCGGCACTAACCAGCATACGGTGGTGGGATAGCGGAACCTTGCAAAGTCGCGCAGACAACCAAACTGCGATGCCGAGGGCGGCGGGTGTGGCGAAGCCGTAGGCCATGATGGTCGTGGCTACTTGAACGACCCGCCCGTAGGT
>JBIPMC010000087.1:0-7309 GCA_044369345.1 Terrimicrobiaceae bacterium | reverse complement strand
GCGGCCCTCTCAAAGCGTGGCACTGCGCACGGTCTCGCCTACTGCGACCTGAGCACGGGAGAATTTCGCCTCACCGAACTCGACTCACTCTCCGCATTGCTCGACGAGCTCGCCCGAATCTCCCCTGCGGAAATCCTTGTCCCAGACCACCAAGCCTCGGAGTTTTCCTCAGTCTCCCCACAATCGCTGCTCGATGGCTACACCTTCGAAAACGAGCCTGCCGCCGAGTTTCTTCGCACGCATTTCAAAGTCCACTCGCTCGATGGATTCGGTTGCGCCGACCTAGCCGCCGCAACCGGTGCCGCAGGGGCGTTGCTTCATTACATCACTCGCCAGATGCGGCGGCCCGCAGGTCACCTCCGCCGCCTCCAACCCTATCGTCGCAGCGAATTTCTCATCCTCGACGCCGCCACCCAAAACCACCTCGAACTCGTTCAATCCCGAGCCGGCCGCCAGCTGACACTTCTTGGGGCGCTCGACACGACCCGCACCCCGATGGGCGCGAGGTTGCTTCGTGAATGGATTCTTCACCCGCTCCGGAGTGCTGAATCCATCGAACGCCGCCAAGAGGCCATCGCCGCATTGCTCGACAACGCGATGCTCCTCGGAGACCTCCGCTCGCGCCTCGCCGAAATCCGCGACATCGAGCGCGCAACTTCCCGCCTCGGCGGTCCCTCCGGAAACGCCCGAGACCTCGCCGCCCTGGCTCAATCGTTGGCACTTATCCCGCCTCTTGCCGCCAGCCTCGGTGGAGCCGACTCGTTCCGCCTCCCCTCCACGCTTCTCTCAGGCCTGGTCGAAAGCGTCCACGCCCTGCCGGAATTGAGCGAAAAACTACGCAAGGCCATCGTTGCCGAGCCCCCGGCGATCATCCGAGACGGTGGGTTTGTGGAATCCGGTTTCGATCCCGCTCTCGATGAACTCCGCGCCGCCTCACTTGAAGGCAAAGGCTGGATCGCCGCCCTGCAAGAGCGAGAGATCGAACGCACCGGCATCAAGTCGCTCAAGGTTCGCTTCACCTCGGTCTTCGGCTACTTCATCGAAATTACAAAATCCAACCTCCCTTCGGTCCCCGCCGACTACATCCGCAAGCAAACGACGGTGAACGGCGAGCGCTTCGTGACTCCCGAGCTTAAGGAAATGGAAGGCAAAATTCTCGGTGCTGAAGAGCGCGCCCGCGCCCGCGAGATCGAGATTTTTGCGGAACTCCGCACATCCGTTCTCGCCGAACTCTCCAAACTTCAAGAAACCGCCGCCACCTTGGCCGTGCTCGATGTTCTCTGCTCCCTCGCCGAAACGGCCCGCCTTCACAGCTACTGCCGCCCGGAAATCGACGATTCAGAAATCCTTGAAATCACGGAAGGCCGTCATCCCGTGCTGGACAGGCAACTGGAAGGCGCGCGCTTCGTTCCTAATGACACCAATCTCGGCACGGACGGCAAAAAGTTCGCCATCATCACCGGCCCGAACATGGCTGGAAAATCGACCTACATCCGCCAAACCGCCCTCCTCGCGCTGATGGCTCAAACCGGCAGTTTCGTTCCCGCCAAGTCGATGCGACTCGGCCTCACCGACCGGATTTTCACCCGCGTCGGAGCCAACGATGACCTCGCCCGTGGCCAATCGACCTTCATGGTCGAAATGAACGAAACCGCGAACATCTTAAACAACGCAACGGCCAAAAGCCTTGTCATCCTCGATGAAATCGGCCGTGGCACCTCGACTTTCGACGGCCTGTCGATTGCCTGGAGCGTGGCCGAGCACCTGCACGACCAAATCGGCTGCCGCGCCCTTTTCGCCACGCATTACCACGAACTCACCGACCTCGAACGCACCCGCCCGGGTGTCCTGAACCTCAATGTCGCCGTGCGAGAATGGAACGACCAAATTGTATTCCTCCGCAAAATCGTTCCCGGCCGTGCCGACCAAAGCTACGGCATCCAAGTCGCCCGCCTCGCAGGCCTCCCCGACTCGATCATCGCCCGCGCCAAGGAAATCCTTGGCAACCTCGAAAAATCCGAACTCAACACCGAAGGCCAGCCAGCCCTCGCCAAATCCTCCCGCAAGCGCCTCGTCCCCGATCCCGCCGCAGCAGCCCAGTTGCCTCTGTTATAAGTTTTCCCTCCGGAAAGCCAGCACGGCTGCGATGACTTTTTCCATCGGGATGTCCTGCATGCAACGGAAGTCAATTGGGCACTCGCGAAGAAAGCAGGGGCTGCATTCGGCTTTTTGGCGGATCACCACGCTGCGCGGCCCCCGCGGGCCGGTGAGGCTTGGCTCGGTGGAGCCGAACAATGCCACAAGCGGTGTTCCTAGGAAGTCGGCGAGGTGCATCGTACCGGTATCATTAGTCACCAAACCCGTAAGTTTCGGGAGCAAATCCATCAACTGGCCGAGGGAGGTTTTGCCGGTGAGGTCGGTGATATTCGACATGCCGCGTGAGATTTCGGCTGCGAGTGGCGTGTCGGCCGCCGTGCCGAGGATCACCCATTGACAATCGATCCGCTCGTTGACCTCTTTCAACAAAGTCTGGAATTTGTAGGCAGGCCAGCGTTTGGCGGAGCCGTATTCCGCTCCGGGACAGAGGCCGATCACGCATTCCTTTGGATTCGGTTTCCAGAGGGTTTTGTGGGGTGGACGCTCCGCCGCACCGCAGCGCTGGGCGATTCGCCAGTAGCGGTCGGAATGGTGCTCGGGCGGGCGGTTCTTTTTTTCGGGTTCGCGAACGATCTGATTGAGCAACCAGGCCCGCGAGTGGCCGCGATATCCGACTCGACGAGGAACTGCGGCGAGCCAGACCTCAAGTGCCGAGCGCAGAGAGTTTGGCAACAAGACCGCGACTTCGAATTGGCCGCGCAGCTTTTTGGCAACGGAAAAAACGGACTCGCCGGGGTCGAAAGAAATCACCTCGTCCACATCGCCGATATGTTGCCAGAAGCCCGCGAGCTTTTCCGGGGCGAGCACAGCGAGGTGGGCGTCGGGGCGGCCGAGCTTGAAAGCGCGCACGGCCTCGACGGACATCACCGCGTCTCCGAGCCAGTTTGGGGAGCGAAGAACCATGCGGAAACGATGGGGCGGCGGCTCACTCGGCGAAAGGAAAATCCCGCGCTTGGTGTTTCCAAGCAGGAAATTCGGGTTAGGAGTTTTCCAGCGATTGTGGACCCAAAACCAATCGGCGGGCGAGGTTCGGATCTGTGTTTCGAGGGCCTTGTTGATTTCCAAAGTGAGCTTGTCGGGATTGTCGGCGGACCAAGAAATTTCCTCGCGCAGGACAACGCGCCACTTGGCGAATCCCTCGGTGAAAATCGCCACCGGCAGGACGGCGGCATTGGTGCGAAGCGCCAGCGTGGCCGTGAGCGGCGAGGTCGAACTCAGCCTCCCGAAAAACGGCGTCCACACCCCGCTGTTTCCGGCGTGTTGATCTACCAGCACACCAAGGATTCCCGGCTCGCGGAGCAGCGCCAGAGCGCCTTGAAAGCCCTCCTTTCGATCAAAAGTCAGCACACCAAGCCGACGGCGGTCGCTATTTACGAGGTCATCGACAAGTTTGTTGTGCAGAGCTTGGTAAACCGTGCCAAAACGCGCCTCGGGAACTCGGTAGATAAGCTGGGCGTAGAGTTCCCAGTTGCCAATGTGGTTGATGGCAAGGAGCACCGGACGGCCCTTGGCGATGTTTTGGCGGATGAGATCGAGGTTTTCGATCGTGGCGATGCAGTCGATCGCTTCGTGCGAAAGCGCCGGGATTTTGATCGCACTCACCACATTCGCCCCGAGTGTGGTGAAGTGCTTGAAAGCCAACCGGCGGATTTGCGCGGGGGAAAGCTCGCGGCCGAAAGCGATCTTCAGGTTTTCCCTTGCGAGGCGGCGGTAGCCGGGCAGGATGCACCACATCAACGCGCCGCCGGCCTGTCCCGCCACGAAGCACAACGCGAGGGGCAGGCGCCTGACCAGGCCCAATACAGCGAGCGCGAGAATGTAGACCAATCTATCTGCCATGACGGAAAAGACTGCGGAAACTACCGGCAATCGCCGGACGACGGAACAGAAATCCATCCCGCCCGGAGGAGTTGTCGGCATCCTCGGCGGCGGCCAACTCGGTCGGATGCTCGCGATGGCCGCGCGCCGCCTGGGGTGCCGCGTCCATGCCTACGAGCCACAGCCAGACTGCCCGGCAGGGCAGATTTGCGATGTCGAAGTGAACGCGCCCTACACCGATTCGGCGGCGCTGGAGAAATTCGCGCAGGGCGTGGATGTCATTTCCTTCGAGTTTGAAAACATCCCGCGCACGGCGTTGGACACCGTTTCGGCGCTCAAGCCGGTGCGCCCGCGCGGGGAGGTTTTGCACATTTGCCAAAACCGCGAGCGCGAAAAAAACTTCCTCCGTTCGCAGGGCTTCCCCTGCGCGCCGTTCCGTGTGGTGGATTCTGCCGAATCCCTCGCATCCGCGCTGGCCGAAATCGGAACTCCCTCGGTGCTGAAAACCGCCGACTTCGGCTACGACGGCAAGGGGCAGTTGAAAATCTCTGCTCCGGCCGATGCCACAGAACTTTGGCAACGCTTCGCTGCGCCTCGCGGGGTTTTGGAAAAATGGATTCCGTTCGAGACCGAGTTGTCGGTCGTGTGCGCTCGCGGACTGAGCGGCGAGGTCGTGCCATTTCCTTGCTCGGAAAACATTCACAAAAACCACATCCTCGACCTTTCGATTGTTCCAGCGCGCTTCTCCCCAGAGATTGCCACTCGCGCCGAGAAAATTGCTGCCGCCATTGCCGAAGCGCTCGATGTCGTGGGTTTGATCGCAGTGGAGTTTTTCCTGACACGCGATGGCGAGCTTTTGGTTAACGAACTCGCCCCGCGCCCCCACAACTCCGGGCATTTCTCTTTCGACGCCTGCGTGACGAGCCAGTTCGAGCAGCAACTCCGCGCCGTCTGCGGCCTGCCGCTGGGATCACCGGCACTTCTCCGCCCGGTTGTGATGTGGAATGTCCTCGGCGAACTCTGGAAAAACGGAGAGCCGGATTGGAGCGTCGTCCTGCGCGAACCTTGCGCCAAGCTCCACCTCTACGGAAAATCCGAGGCGCGTCCGGGGCGCAAGATGGGCCATGTGTGCGTGATGGCGGATTCCACCGCCGAAGCGCTCGCCATCGTTCAGAAAATCCGCGCCCGGCTCGGGTAGGTTTTTACCGCCCCGGCCAAAACCTCGTGCGGCTTGCGAAGCCGGATCGCGCTGGTAATTTTGCACCGTGAGCAAGTCCGTGATACCGATTCAAATTCGTGCCTTGATCCCGACGAATGCGGGAACGGCTGTTTTTTTGGGAAACGACGAAAAGGTTTTTACCATCTATATCGACCAGACGATTGGCCATGCTATCGGTCTCTATCTCAATGACGCCGAAAAGGAGCGTCCCCTCACACACGACCTCCTCGCAAATGTCCTTACCGCGCTTGGCAGCAAGGTCGAGCGCATCGTCATCAATGATTTCAAAAGCGGGGTTTTTTACGGCCGGCTCATCATCACCGCTGAAAACGAACTCCAGCAGCGAAAGATCGTGGAACTCGACGCTCGCTCCAGCGACTGCATGGCCATGGCTGCGCTCCAGAAGGCTCCGATCTATGTGAGCTCGGTCGTTTGGGAGGAGGTCGAGGACATGACCCCCCTGCTCCAGAAACTCCAACAAGACTCCCCCGAAACGGAGGAACCCGAAGGCGGCGAAGAGCCCGAGGATTGATGCAGAAAATTAACCACAGAGCACAGAGCACGGAGTTGGGCTGATTTACTCGAGCCGTACCCTCGGATCGACCACCGCGTAGAGAAGGTCGGAAACAAGATTCCCGAGGAGAACGAGCGCGGCGACGATGAAATTCAACGCAACCAGCGTGGGATAATCCCGCTCCAGCACGGCCTCGTAGCCGAGTCGCCCCATTCCGGGATACGCGAAAATGGTTTCGACAATCACCGAGCCGCCGATCAATGCGGGCAGGAGACCACCGATGCCAGTGATCAGGGGCCGGATCGAATTTCGCAAGGCGTGTTTGTAAAAAATTGTGTCGTCATCGAGCCCCTTGGCCCGCGCGGTGCGGATATAGCCTTCGTGAAGCGTCTCGAGCATGCTTGCACGAATGTAGCGGGACTGCACCGCGATCCCGCTCATTGAGAGGATCGTCGCTGGTAGGGCGATGTGCCAGATGCGGTCGAGCCATATCGAGGAGGCATCCGGAAACGCGATGCCAAACGATTGAGTTCCTAGCACAGGAATCGCGGCATATTTCACGAGCCCAATAATCGCCAGATTCGCGATCCAGAAGGTCGGAATCGCAATGAACAGAAACACGCCGAACGACACTGCCATGTCCGGTGAGCGGCCGGCGTTCCTCGCACAATAAATCCCGATCAGCATTCCAAAAGTGAGCGAGAGACAGATCGCCGCCACATTCAGAATCACAGTGGCAGGGAGGCGCTCGAGAATCCGCCCCAGCACTGGCCGGTCATCCTTGATACTACGCAATTCCCCCGTGAAGAGATCGCGCATGTTAAACCAGTATTGTTCGTGGAGCGGACGGTCGAGGTGGAATTTTTTGCGAAACGCCTCCTTCACCTGCGGGGTGATTTTTGGGTTCAACTCGCCCCACGGATACGGACTCCCCGGCGCGAGGGTGATCATGAAAAACGAAACCAGACTGATGCAAAAAAGCAGAAACGCACTGATCAGAAGTCGGCGAATGAGGAAATTCAGCATAGCCCGAGCAAAGTGAAGCAGGACTTGCCGCGAGAGGCAACGGAGGCGATGCCCGCTTGATGTCGCGCAGCCTTTGGCTATTCTCCCGCCCATGGCTCGCAAGAAAAGTTCCTCCCTTCCAAAGAAACTTTTTCCCATTGCCGCAGTATTTCTGGTTCTCGTCACGATGGGTTATATGTTTCTCGGCTCGAAGGATCAATCGACCCACCGCACCGTTCCCGCGCTCGATGTCCCGGCCTATCTGGAAAACTCGAACAGCCTCCGCGGGAATACCTACAAGATAGAAGGCAAGGTCTCCGAATCGCTCGCTTGGTCGCCGGACTCCGGCCGCCTCATCGCCATTGAGGTCGATAAAGAAATCATCCCCGTCCTCGTCACGGCTGATTTCAATGACATGAACATCCAAAAGGAACAGCGCCTCGTTTTTCTCGTTGCCGTTGACGAAAAAGGAATCCTCCGAACCCGCAAGGTGGATAAATCATGAGCCTTCGAGCCGCCATCCCGCTGGCTTTGCTGCTCGCGGCCATTTCCGCAAACGCCCAAAACAACGCCCAGTCCCGCCCCCCGCAGATGAA
>JBIPMC010000086.1:0-7320 GCA_044369345.1 Terrimicrobiaceae bacterium | reverse complement strand
GGTATGAACCGAGGAGATCGGTTACAAAGTGACCGAGGACATGGGTTACACATAGACTGGGGGTTATGCCCTGGAAAAATGAGTTACCAATGGAACAGAAACAACGATTTATTAATTTGGCGCAAAGCGGTCGGTTTACGGTGAGCGAGCTGAGCGAGGAGTTCGGGATTACGCGCAAAACAGGGCACAAGTGGCTATTGAGGTATGCAGGAGGAGGAATGAAGGGGTTGGAGGAGAGGAGTCGAGCGCCGAAGAAGGTGAGTAATCGGACAAGTGAAGAGGTCGAGAGACTGATCGTGAGCGAGAAGCGGCAACACATGACATGGGGGCCAAAGAAGATCCAGAGGGTGTTGATGATAAAACATGGGCTGGAGAAGCTGCCAGTGGTGAGCACGGTGGGAGAGGTGCTCAAGAGGCATGGGATGGTAGAAGTCCGCAAGCGGCGCGGGGCTGTATTCAAGGTGGAGAGAGGAGCGCTGACGGTTCCCGAGCACAGTAATCATGTGGTGGGAGTGGACTTTAAGGGGTGGTTTATGACTGGGGACGGGAAGCGCTGTGATCCGTTGACGGTGACGGATTTGCATAGCCGTTATTTGCTAATGGCGGAGGGGCTTACACAGGCAACGACGCAGTGGACGCAGGCTGCATTCCGTGGGTTGTTTCGCCGCAAAGGGCTTCCCGAGATCATCCGAGTGGACAACGGAGCGCCATTTGCATCAATGGGGCCAGGAGGGTTGAGCAGACTCAGTGTCTGGTGGATAGGGTTGGGCATTGAGGTGCAGTTTTCGCGTCCGGCATGTCCGCAGGACAACGGGAGTCATGAGAGGATGCATCGGACGATGAAGGCGGAGTGCTGCAAGCCGCCAAGTGCGAATCTGAGAGCACAGCAGCAGCGATTTGATCGCTGGCGCAAGGAGTTTAACCAAGAGCGTCCGCACGAGGCATTGGGAATGCGAGTTCCGGCGGATGTCTATCACCCCTCGGCCAAGCGACTGGATGAGCGCATCAAGCCGCATCTCTATGATTTGGGGACAGAAACCAAGAGCGTATCGGCTGCAGGCTTTGTGGCACTGAACGGAAGAAACTGCTATGTAGGAGAGTCATTTGCGGGAGTGGATGTCGCAGTGGAAAGAGATGAAAAAAGCGGATTACTGCATGTGCGTTATGCAAATGTGAAGCTTGGAAGTCTCGACGACTCTCCCAACGCTCGGCTCCGGCCTACGGCCTACGCCGAGCGTTGGGAGAGTAAACCTTGCGCTACCGACGGAAGCCAAGTATCAACATGAAAGTGTAACCGATGTGCTCGGTTTAAGTGTAACCGATGTTCCCGTTCATACCGTTCATGATGCCGATCACATAGGCGAGGGATTTCTTTTCCTTGCCGTAGAAGGTCGCTTCCTGGAGCGCCTTGTCCTGCGCGGTGGTGCGCTTGGGGTTTTCCGTGCGGAGGTGGTCGAAGGCTTCGCAGAGGAAGCCGGCGGAGCCGCACGCGCCGTCGTAGATCGTCTCGCCGGGCTGGGGATCGATGGTCTGGATGATGGCGCGGATGAGCGGGCGCGGGGTGTAATACTCGCCGCCATTGCGCCCGGCGTTGCCCATGCGCTTGATCTTCTCCTCGTAGAGCGCGCTGAGTTCGTGCTTCTCGGTCTGGGAGCGGAAGCGGAGCGCGTCCACATGGTCGATGATCTCGCGGAGGTTGTAGCCGCTGGTGATCTTGTTTTTCAGCTCCCCGAAAATCTCGCCGATCTTGTATTCGATGGTGTTCGGGCCGGTGGCGCGGGCTTTGAACTTTTGGAGGTAGGGAAAGAGGCGTTGGTTGACGAAATCGCAGAGGTCGTCGCCGGAGAGGGCGCGGTTGTGGTCAAGCTGGCCGCTGGCATCCTTCGGCGCGGCCCAGGATTCCCAGCGAAACTCGGGATCGAGAATCGGCGAGTGGGCGCGGCCCTCGAGCATGGCCTCGGTGGCACGATCCTGCTCGAGGCCGTCGAGGTATTTCAGGAAGAGAAGCCAGGAGGTCTGCTCGGAGTAGTCGAGTTCGGTCGCGCAGCCCGCTTCCTTTCGGAGCGCGTCGTCGATGTTGCGGAAGGCTTGCTCAAACATGGACGCGGTTTCTCACGGGTGCGTCATGTTTTTCGCCACGACCCACTGGTCGAATTGCTCGGCGGTGAGGTAGCCGAGAGCGAGGGCGGCTTCTTTAAGGCTGGAGGCGTCCTTGTGGGCTTTCTTGGCGATCTGGGCGGCTTTGTCGTAGCCGATGTGGGGGTTCAGCGCGGTGACGAGCATGAGGGAGTTTTTCACATAGCCTTCGATGACTGGGAGGTTCGGCTCGATGCCGATCGCGCAGTGGTCGTTGAAGGAGTGGCAGCCCTCGGCGAGGAGTCGGACGGAGTGCAGGAAATTGTGGACGATGACGGGCTTGAAGACATTCAGCTCGAAGTTGCCTTGCGAGGCGGCGATGCCGATGGCGGTGTCGTTGCCCATGACTTGGATGGCGATCATCGTGAGGGCCTCGGATTGGGTGGGGTTCACCTTGCCGGGCATGATGGAGGAGCCAGGCTCGTTCTCGGGGATGATGAGTTCACCGAGGCCGCAACGGGGGCCGCTCGCAAGCCAGCGGATGTCGTTGGCGATCTTCATGAGCGCGCAGGCGAGGGATTTCACGGCTCCGCTGGCGATGACGAATTCGTTGTGGCCGGAGAGGGCGGCGAATTTGTTCGGCGCGGATTGGAACGGGCGCCCGGTGAGTTGTGCGATGTGGGCGGCGGCGCGGTCGCCGAACTCGGGGTGGGCGTTCAGGCCGGTGCCGACGGCGGTGCCACCGATGGCGAGTTGGTAGAGGCCCGTGAGCGAAAATTCGATGTCGCGCAGGGCCTGGTCGAGCAGGCAGACATAGCCTGAAAATTCCTGCCCGAGGGTCAGAGGCGTGGCGTCCTGGAGGTGGGTGCGGCCGATTTTGACGATGTCGGCAAAGGCCTTGGCTTTGGCGTCGAGCGTGTCGCGGAGGGTTTTGACGGCAGGGATGAGGCATTCGATGACGACGGTGGCCGAGGCGATGGACATCGCGGTCGGAAAGGTGTCGTTCGACGACTGCGACATGTTCACATGGTCATTCGGGTGCACGGGGGCCTTGGACCCCATCTCGCCGCCGGCGAGTTCGATGGCGCGGTTCGAGATGACCTCGTTGGCGTTCATGTTGCTCTGCGTGCCAGAGCCGGTCTGCCAGATGCGGAGCGGGAAGTGGGCGTCGAGTTTTCCGGCGATCACCTCGTCGGCGGCCTTCACGATGAGGTCGCGCTTGTCGGCGGGTAGTTTGCCGAGGTCGGCATTGGCGAGGGCGCAGGCTTTTTTCAGGATTCCGAGAGCCTTCACCATCTCGGGCGGGAGAATGTCCTCGCCGATGTCGAAGTGGATCAGCGAGCGCGCAGTCTGCGCACCCCAATAGACATTGTGAGAAACGGAAATCTGGCCCATCGAGTCGGACTCGAGGCGGTGGGTATCGGGGTTATGCGGTGCGGCGGTGGTCATTGTGAAGTTTTAAGCGAAAGCAAGCACCGGCGGGAAGTATGGAAGCAGAGATTTTACATGTCGGGGGCAGGGGTGTTTTTCGGGTGGCGTGGCAGGAGGTCCGTTGTTTCAAACCATGGCAATCGGTCGCCCACCCAATTATGATCGGAGGGAAGTATTTCCGCAGCAAGCTCCAGTGTGCATGTGGTCACTTCGAATTGGTGCGGCAGGGCAGGGTCAAAAAACATAAGTTGCGAACCGCAGTGAGGGCAAAAGGTTCGCTCGCGTTCCGCGAACATGATGGTTCGTGGCATTTGCCCGGAAAAGACGATGCTGCCAGCTGGGAAAAATGTCCATGCCACCACCGGCGCCCCAGAGGCTTTCCGGCAATCCTCGCAGTGGCAAAGCGTCGTTCCTGTTGGCTTCGCGGCAATCTGATAACTTATCGCCCCACAGAAGCAGCTGCCTTTCATACGACCATCAATTCCTCAAACTTTCGTTCCATCAAGCGTCCAGTCCAGACATTGAGTTCCCAGAGGTCGGCGATGGGTTTCCCAGTGTATGGACAAATTTGCTCGTAGCCATCGGGTCCGAATTCGGGCGTCATGGTCACATTATGGAAGCCCCGTTTTTGCTGGCCTTCCCAGAGGATGTGCCACCAGCGGAGGTGTGCGTCGACGAAAGTTTGGTATATGGGCGCGCGGGGGTCGGGGACTTGGGCGCCTTGGTCGTATCCGATGCGGGGTTGGATGTGGAGAACGCGGGAGGCACAGAGTGAGAGAATTTCAGGGAGTTCATCGAGAACGAGACGTTCGCAAACATTGCACCAGTGGCTGAAGTCAATTGTGAGCTCAATCGGAGGGATTTCTGCCAAGAGGTTTTTGGTGATCACAGGATGGAAGAGGCTGCGGCTGCGGTGGGTTTCAAATCCGACGCGGATGCCGTATCGGCCCGCCATTTCCGATGCACGGGTGAGGAAATCGACGCTCTCGTGGAATTCCCAGAGATCGCTGCCCGCCATGGCGGAGAAGAAAATCGGATGGGCAGGCAGGGAGCGCTCGATAATGCGCTCCATGGCGTCAAGGTGGTCTTGGACGGTCGAACCGGGGTCCGGCACTGCGAATCCCGTGGTCGAAATTTCGGCGATGAAAAGAAGGTTTTGGGATTCCAGCGCCTCAAGGAGTTCACTCTGGCGCACCTTGTCTGCTGGAACGGGACCCTCGAGTCCTTGGAACCTGGCTTTGACCGCGGCTTCAGCAGCAGCGGCATAGGGAGACGAGTGGCCCCAGAGGGTTTTGAAGAGTTGAAGTTTCATAGAGTGTTTGCGGCGATCCGGAATCCGACATTGTCACGGTGCGTGGCGGGGTCGAGCGCGTCGCGCCAGGAGCAACGCAGCAAACGGGGCAGATAATCCCAAGCCCCGCCGCGCAGGACGCGGCGTGACTCCCCGGGCCGGGGCCTGCTATTATAGTCTGCCCGCCAGAGATCCTGCGTCCATTCGCAGACATTGCCAAGCATGTCATACAGGCCAAATGCATTGGCCGGGTAGGAGCCTGCCGGAGTGCGTTGCCCCGGTCCGATTTTGATGCCCTGCTCGGTGTGGAGAAAGTTGGCTTGGTCCGGGAGTATCGTATCTCCCCACGGGTATGGGCCTTGGCATCCGGCGCGGGCGGCATATTCCCATTCCGCCTCGCTGGGAAGGCGGAATTCGGGGCCGAGCCACCCGCAGTATGCCTCTGCATCCGCCCAACTCACCATGGCTGCCGGCCATTCGCAAGGGAGCCCAGTCTCATGGCCGGGGCGAAATTGGCGGAATTCGCCTATTGTGACCGGTGCCCGCCCGAGCCGGAAGGGTGCAACCGTCATGCAGTGTCTTGGACGCTCGGTGTCGTTTGCGAATTTGTCGTTGTTATTTTCCCCCATCAAAAAAGTTCCTCCCGGCAGCGACAGAAGAACGGGCTCCGTGCGGGATGGGGCATCCTTGGGCGTCATCTCAAGAGAGCGTCTGCATGGCACTGCGTTGAGAGGGGGCTGCGGGTTGCTCGATTGCGGGATAGGTTCCCCGAGCGCGGGCGGCGAGGTAGCGCTGGATGAGCCAGATCGGCATTTCGAGGTGGCTGAGGCGGCCTCTTTGGTAACCCGTGGCGTAGAAGCCACGCTGCACGGCTGTACAGACCTCCATGTCCTCCATGTGGAAGTCGACAAGCATTTTGTCGGCTATGGCGATTTTCCGGGCAAAATGGGGATCGTTCAGCGCATCATTGTTGACGAGGCAGGTGGTGAGCAAGCGGCTGCGTTCGGCGGAAACCGGGTCGATGCGATACCAGAAAACGCGGTCGGCCGCCGTGAATAGCAAAAAGCTTGGCTGACCAAGAAATACAGCCATTTGACGATAATGCTCCGGGTCGAGGGTGGAAATCGCCGGGAAGTCCGTTTCGTCACTCGAAGAAACCGACTCTTTGTAGGGAAGGTTCACACGGATAGAATGCGCCCGCTCGGCTTCGGTCCAAGTGTCTCTTGCGGGCATGAGGGGCTGGAGGGTTTTGCAGTGGGCCCCGAGGTGATGGTAGCCTTCCATGAAATTTTCAACCAGAACCTTCCAGTTGAATGGACAGTCCCACTCTTTTTCGATGACCACCGTCATGGAGTCCATGCCCCAGCCTCGAAGGTCGCGGTCGAGTTCCTCGTATTGGGAAGCCACAGGGGCCGCGTCTCCAGAAAGATTGAGGAAGACAAATCCATTCCAAATCTCGCAGCGGAATGTTTTCAGCCCCACGGCATCGCGATGGAAGCATTCGGCCTTGTGCATTTCCGGGCAACCTTTGAGCTGTCCATCGAGTTCGAAACTCCAGTGGTGGTAGGGACACAAAAAAATCCGCGTGTGTCCACACCCCGGCTTCCCCACCACGGCGTCGGCTGGGCCGTGCCCGTCGTAGCCGAATCCTGGTGGCATGATGTCCATCGCCCGGTGGGGACAGACTCTCGAGAGAACGCGGATTTCCCCGTCCTTGCCATGCACGACGATGAGCGGTTCGCCCAGCACATCGAGGTTGATGAAGTCGCCCGGGTTGGGAATTTGCGACTTGTGGACGAGGCAAACCCAGTTGTCTCCCAGGACATTCTTGACCTCCCAGTCGAGCATCTCACCGCTGGTGTAGGCTGTCGACGGGAGGGTGCGAGCGCGTTCGAGGGGCAGGGAGGCTGTCTCCTGGATATCGCGGAGGATTTCATCAAGTCCAATGTGAGTGTGGGGCGCGCGATAGTTGGGCTGCGAGACGCCCATCCCATTCAGTCCGGTGCGAGGGGAGGACCCGTCTTTGACCGTGGCCTCGGAGAAAAAAGTGATCGAGGTATCCATGGAATTATGGTTTGGCGAGACTCTTGATTGGTTCGAAGCTGATTCCGGACTCGATGGGATTTTCCTTCTTGATCAGTCCGAATTTCAGCCACCACTTGGAAGTCAGGTTCCAGTGCTCTTTGATTTGATCGTTTTTCAGGCCCAAGGGTGGGTCGCCCGGGAGAACGCCCATGAATTGGGCCGCCTGCGTCAAATCAAAACAATAAATGCCGCCGGAAAAAGGCTTGTCCTCCTTGCCCAGGACATCCTCGACATCCTTGACTTCGAACTTGATTCCCTTGGCAATAATCGCGTTGCCTTCTGCAGGGTTTTTCCTCCACCAATCCACCGCGTCCCAGTAGGCCTTCATCGCCTTTTTCGCGAGCCCGGGTTTCGCCAAAAACGCATCACTCATGTAGAGACCGTCGCCGAGAAGTCCGGTTTTCAGCCATTCCTCCTCACCCGAGTTTGCGACGGAT
>JBIPMC010000085.1:0-7325 GCA_044369345.1 Terrimicrobiaceae bacterium | reverse complement strand
AAAATCGTTCAGCTCGCCAAAGGCGGAAAAGCCGTCGCCGAAATGCTCGGAGGCACGCCAGTTGCGCCTTCCACCACCGATTCCGCTGAACGCCGCTTGCGCAATGTGGTCGAGGAAATGTCTCTCGCCTCTGGCGTTCCCGTGCCCTCGCTTTACATCCTCGACGAGGATTCTATCAATGCCTTCGCCGCCGGCTACGGACCCACAGACGCGGCCATGGGATTCACGCGTGGTTGCATCAAAAATCTCACACGCGACGAGTTGCAGGGCGTGGTCGCGCACGAATTCAGCCACATCCTTAATGGCGACATGCGGCTCAACATCCGGTTGATGGGTTTGCTGAATGGCATCCTCTTCCTTGCGATTCTCGGAGGAGTCCTCGTGCGCGCTGCCACTTCGTCTCGGCGAAGCCGCTCGAGCGACAACAAAAACAGCAGCTCGAATTTGGCGCTTTTACTGGGTGCGGGAGTGCTCCTCTACCTCGTGGGCTGGATCGGCGTTTTCTTCTCCAGACTCATCCAAGCCGCCGTGAGCCGCCAACGCGAATTCCTTGCCGACGCCTCCGCCGTTCAATTCACTCGCAACCCTCACGGCATTGCAGGTGCCCTGGCCAAAATCGGCCACTTCACCTCGAGGCTCACGCATCCACGGACGCAGGAGGCGAGCCACATGTTTTTCGGAAACGGGCTTGCCGAGTCGTGGATCAACCTCTTTGCCACCCACCCGCCCATCAAGGATCGCATCGCTCAAATCACCCCCGACCTCGTACTCACCGAAGCCCAGCCACCGCCCCTGCCAGGAAATGCGAACATGGATGCCGCTGCATCGATGCTTTCGAGACTTCCGGAACCGTCCTTGGAAGCTTCGCGCAGCATCCAGAGCGGCTGCGCGCTGGTTTTTGCGCTGCTGATCGGGGGCGATAGCTCCGCCAACCACAACCTCGACCCTGCTGTGCGCTCCGAGGTTCTGGATTTGATCGAACGCTGCGGCCCGCTGAGTTCCGCCCAAAAGCTCGCACTGGTCGATCTGTCGATTCCCGCCCTGCGCGGCATGAGCCCCGGGGATTATCACAACTTCCGGGTGATGGTGAAAAAGCTCATCGAGGCGGACGGGCAGATTCACCTCTTCGAATACACGCTTCAAAAACTCCTCGTCCGCCACCTCGATGCGTTTTTTGAAAAACCCAAGCGCGGGCGCGTCCAATTTCGCTCAATCGTTCCGCTTCTGCCCGACGCCGGGGTTTTGCTCTCCGCGCTCGCCAATGCTGATACTGAGGGGCAAGAGGCAGCCTTCCAAGCCGGATTGAAGACCCTAGGAAAATCCGTTGGGGCGTTGACGATGTCCCGCCTAGTGACAGTCAATCTCGTGGATTTCGACAAAGCCCTCGACCGCTTTGCGGAAGCCGGGCTGGCATTGAAAAAGAAATTCCTCGCAGCCTGCGGTGCCGTGGTCATACACGATGGTTTTGTGAACGACTCGCAGTTCGAACTCCTCCGCGCTATGGCAGACACGATCGACTGCCCAATTCCTCCCAGCGTGAAAACCGAATGAACCGCATCGGCAAGCTCACACAGAAACAAAGCGACATCCAGGAGGGTGCTGCTTTTCTGGGCCGGGTTGGCCTCCGTACTCACAATATCCCGGCTCTGACAAGCAGAGCCCGCCTTTCCACTCACTCACGCTGGCTCGACCATAACCTCGCTGCAACATTCCTGGAGGAATCCACCACCGCGTTCCGCCTCTCCTCCGGGCCAGGATTTCGGGTCGAACGCTTCGGCCATACAGCGCTGATTTCTGTTCGTCCAGAGGTCAATCCCACCCATATCCTCGCCGACCTCCGCGCATGGATGAAAACTGCGGCTTGGAATCCGTCCCGCATTTTTTGCCGACAACTCGTTCGATCCCCTGGAGAAAAAGACGCGCCCGTTATACTGGAAGGCGACCCTTCGGCCCCGCCAACCGAGGTCGTGATCGAAAATCGACTGCGTTTCGAGGTCGATTTCCACTGCGGCTACAATCCCGGCCTCTTCTGCGATCAGCGCGCGAATCGCGCCTATCTTCGAGAACTTCAGCCTCGCCGCCTTCTCAATACCTTCGCCCACACCTGTACATTTTCTGTCGCTGGGGCCATGGTCGGAGCCGAGACCACCAGCGTGGACATTTCCAAATCTTTCCTCCAGCGGGGTCGGCGAAATTTCGAGCTTAACTCTCTCCCCCTCGACCAACACCGCTTCGTCGCTGAGGATGTGCCGACCTACCTCCGGCGACTTGCCAAGCGTAGAGAGGCGTTTGACGCCATCATTCTCGACCCCCCGACCTTCAGTCGTGGCGGTGCGGGCAAAATCTTCCGCGTGGAGCGAGAATTTGCCGCCCTGCTCGCCGACGCCCTCCAACTAGCCCTCCCCGGTGCCGCGATTTTGCTTTCCACAAATTTCTCGGAGTGGGACGCAGACCGCCTTGCGAAAGACGCTCTGCGCCTTGCCCCGGCGGCGACCATCAAGAAAATCCCCCCGCCTGTGGACTTTTCCACCCCCCCTCGCTCTGCCACGATTTGGCTCCATGTTTAAAAATCCCACTCGGAACTTCTTCCAACCCACGCTCAAAATCTCGCATTTAGAATGCCCAAAGAGCAAAGCTGCTCAAAACACCAAACCTTTAATTACTTTGGCATTGCCATTTGGGTATATATTGGCGCAAAAAATGCTTTGTAGAGAAAAAATACCGCATTAGCACACCCACCCGTCGCCCATGCAATACTTCACGCTCATTGGAGGCTTTGTCGGCTTTCTGCTCACGCTGGCTGTAAGCTTTTTTGCCGGCAAGGATATAGCCGACTCCGTTTTCAACGCCATGATCGGGTGCGTGTTAATGGGTGTTCTTTTTCTTGCATTGCGCTATGCGGCAGAGCATTGCGCCAAGCAAGTCATCGCGGAGAAAAAGCGACAACACGATGAGAACCTTGCCGCCCAAGAAGCCGCATCCGCCACATCCGCCGATGAGCCCGCTGTTTCCAAGGCTGAACCTAAACCTGCGTCTTAAGCCATGTCCCCCATCGCCGAGCCACCCATGAAACCGCCCCTCGCGGAATCTCGAAAGATGTCCGCCGCTTGGCGTGCCTATGGCGAAACACTCTCCGAGCAGGAAAATCTGAAAAACCACATGCCGCTCGTGCGTTCCGTGGTGGACCGGATGAGGGCCAGCCTGCCGCCCACGGTGGAGGTGGAGGATCTCTACAGCGTCGGGTTGCTAGGGCTCATTCAGGCTGCGAGGCGTTTTGATCCGACATTGGGAGTGACTTTTGCCAGCTACGCCACCATGCGCATTCGTGGGGCGGTGCTGGATGAGTTGCGCCGCGTCGATTGGATGAGCCGTTCACTTCGCGTAAAGGCCAAGAAGGTCACTGATATCATCGCCTCCATCGAGCAAAAGGTCGGCCGACCCGCCACCGAGGCCGAGGTCGCAGCGGAGCTTGGAATTTCTAGTGAGGAATACTCCGAGTTGCTCGACGAACTCCGCCCGCTCAGCTATGTCGAACTCGACGCCGTCGCGGGTGAAGAGGACGACTCGAACATGCACGATGTCGTGCCCGACGAGAAACAACCCACCGCCAGCGACCAGGCGATGAAAAATGAACTCATCAAACTCGTTGTGGAGCGCCTTGAAAAACTCCCGGAAATGCAGAGAAAAATTTTGGCCATGTATTATTTCGAAAACCTCCGCCTCGCTGAGATCGCAAGGGTTTTTGGACTCACGGAATCCCGCATTTGCCAAATTCACACGCAAGCCGTGCTGAGCCTCAAAAACTACATCCGCTCCGCCGCCAAAAAATAGCCTCGACTCTCTACTAAAAACAAAAACAAACCCACTGCCATGATTCTCATATTTGGATACCTGATCGTTCTCGGCGCCACGCTCGGAGGCTTCTTAATGGCCGGTGGCAAAATGGGGCTGCTTTTCCCGATTGCCGAATATGTCATTATCATCGGCATTTCGCTTGGCTTAATGGTCATCGCGGCGCCCGTCAACCTTCTCAAGCACACGGTTCACAAAATCCAGTTGGCCCTCCGGACCCAAATCTTTCCGAACTCGGACTACACGGATGTCTTGAAACTCCTCTACGAATTGTTCACCAAAGCCCGCCGTGGTGGTTTGATCGCGATCGAAGACGACATCATGGCTCCGAAGGACAGCCCGATTATGTCGAAATATCCGTCGTTTCTGAATGACAAGGAGCGCATGGAGTTTCTGCTGAATAGTCTCAAGCCTATCATCGACGGCCGTCTCAAACCCCAGCAATTGGCATCAATGCTTGAAGCCGATCTCGAGGCGAAAGCCGATGATTTCGGGCATCCAGTCCACTTGCTCCAACTCGTGGGCGACTCGCTTCCTGGCATTGGTATTGTCGCAGCCGTTATGGGCATCATCAACACGATGGCAGCCATCGACGCCGGTGCTGCAGCCGTTGGTAAAAAAGTAGCTTCCGCGCTGGTGGGAACCTTCCTAGGCGTGCTTGGTGCCTATGGTTTCATCAACCCGCTAGGAGCCCGCATTAAGCTCAACAACGCTTACGAACTTCAATACTTCGCCGTCATCATGAAAGCCGTGATCGGCTTTACCGGCGGCATGGCTCCGTTGATGGCTGTCGAAGTCGGTCGCCGCATGATCGATCCTGCCTTCCAGCCCACGGCCGACGAAGTCGAAGAAATGTGCAAAGGCCTCGGCACCGGAGCCTAATTCCTAGACATGGCTAAAAAGAAAGACGAACACCACGGAGGGGCTTGGAAGGTTGCCTACGCCGACTTCGTGACCTCCATGATGGCTCTGTTCATCGTGCTATGGGTTCTTGTCGCCGAACAAAAGCCAGAGGTCATGGCACAAGTCGCGCTTTATTTTAAGGATCCTGGTTACACGCAACGGAACACCCTAGAAACTATGGCACCCAAACAGACCACGGGTGTCTTGGAAAAATCCGCCACAGCCACCCAAAAGGACGCTAGCATGCAGGATGCTGTCAACCGCGAGAACCAAGGATTTCTCAAGGCCATTGCCCGGGATTTCACCCGGCTCCTGAACATCAAAGAGGATGACAAAGAACCCATCGACATTCAGATCACATCAGATGGACTGAAGATGAATATCTTCAACCGCACAAACAAACCGATCTTCAAAAACAACACCGACGAATTCACGGACTGGGGCACATTTGTTTTTCAAAACCTCGCTTGGCTTATTGAGCGGTATAACTTCAAAGTCTTTTTGGAAGGTCACACGGCGACCGGACTCAATCTAGGCTCGAACAAAAGTTACACGCCGTGGGAACTCAGCACGGAACGAGCAAATGCCGTCCGCCGTCTGATGGAAAAATACGCGATGTCTTCCGATAAAACTAAGCGGGTCGCTGGTTTCGGTGATACGGAGCCCTTGCCGAATGTGCCCAACGATTCGGAAGGAAACAATCGCATGACTGTGAGCCTCTCCCTCACTCAGGTGCCCAACCCCACCCCTTCACCCACTCCGGCGGTCACGGAGCCAGCCAAGCCATAATTTCCTGAACCGATGAAGGATTTTCTCCATGGCCGGCCCAGTGTCGCCTCAAACCGAAGCAGCAACACGAGCATTTCGCTTCCATCGAATCTCCCACCGATTTCCAACGGCACTGGTATCGAAGAACCAGCCCGGAAAGAATTGCCTCTCTCGGCCGAAGCCGGAGAAGAATTGGTCAGCACATCCAAGACCTGCTCGGAGGAGCCACAGATCGAGTTGGTACCAGACGCCGAGGGCCGTGTTGGCCACATTGTCGTGACTTGCCGCTGCGGGGAGAAGATCACGCTTCAGTGCAACTACTGAAAATCATGCGCCGCACCCTTTGTGCCGCGTTGATTTTGTTCTTACTTCCCATTGCCCATTCGGCAGTCGTCGGCAAACCTGCGCTGCCGATTGACCAAACGGCCATTGCCTTGGCCGATGCCGCGCGGAATTTACCCGCCGAGGCGAGGCTTCAAACCACGCGCGCCGCCCTCTCGATCTTGCTTCTCTCGCGCTTCAGTCGTCTGCTGCCCTCCGGGCTCGATGCCGCCAGCCTGGATGAACTGGCCTCCGTCTATCTCTTCCCAAAATCCGATCCAGCACACCAAAGCGCCATGGCGAACCGCTTGCCACCCGCAGACTCGTTGGTTTTCGATGGCACGCGGCTGGTTGGTGGAAATTTTCGGAACATCGATTCGCTGATCGGTAAAGACGGCCGCCCCATCGCTCTTAACAGGGATCTCCCCGCATGGATCGTCCCCCTCACCGCCGCCGCTGCGGCTGCGCTCGAAGCCCAGAGGGAGAAATTTCAGCACAGCCCTGCAACGCCCCCCACGGTCGATCTCACAAACCGGATTTATCAAGCCCATGTTGGCGCAAACCTCGCTGCAGACGGGATTTTTTTACGCCCCTACTCGGGGCGGATCGATGATCTTTACCACCACCTCGCGCAGCAAGGGAACGATGTCACGGGCTTGGATTTTTATGCCCTTCTCGACAGCCTGCCCCCGCGACAATACAGCCCGATCTCAGGAACAGCGTCTAGAGGTTCCGTTCCCGCGAGCCGCTTTAATCTCAGCGATGTCCTGAGCGGCGGGAGTTTTTACGCGATCCAAAAATTCCGCTCGGAAAACCCCAAGGCCGCTGTGAAAAACCCGTTTAAGGGTCTGGCAGTGCGCTTGCTGCCATTTCTCAGAAGCTCTCTGCGCAAAACAGATCCGGGTTCTCCCCTGCGTGTGTCCGGAGAGACAATGCGCCGCGCGATCAGTGACCCAAGGCGATTCACCCCGGGAAAAGTCCCGCCACTTTTTAACGATCCCGGCCGGTTTCTAGGCCAGTGGGCGGACCCCAGATTTCTTCGTGTCGCAAAAAAGAATAAGAAATCTGCCGCGTCCGAGCTTATCGAGGCAATCCAAAAAATCGACTTCGAGACCCCACTGCCTGAAATGAACCTCGACCCTGCTGGAAACGAGCTTCTGGGTGCGGGCCAATCCGACGAATTCCTGAAAATCCCCGAAGAACTTACTGAAGAAAACACCGCAGATTTGATGCGCGATTTGGGGATTCCTGACGAGGCCCCGCCGCCAAACCCCGTTTCTAGAACGCAAGCCCAACCGAAGAAGACCCCGCCGGTTTTCACTTCGGAATTCAAACCGGCCCCACCGCCTCTTGAACTCGAAACCTACTCCACAACTACACAAGCACCCATCGAGTTGACATCCACCCCTGCATCAATTCCCGAACCAACACCGAATCCGACCCACACTCTAGTGGTTGCAAATGCCCCAATGCCCATCCCC
>JBIPMC010000084.1:0-7345 GCA_044369345.1 Terrimicrobiaceae bacterium | reverse complement strand
TCCTCGTGGATCGAGTCTGGAAAAGCCTCGCGGAGCTTTTTAACGGCGTCTTCGCAGGTCATAGGTTTTCGAAAAGTTCTTTTTTCTGGTCGGCGATCGCGTGCTCGCCCATGATTTTGTTCTGTAGCCGCATGAGGCCGTCGAGAAGAGCCTCGGGACGGGGCGGGCAACCGGAAACATACACATCCACGGGGATCAGGTTGTCGATGCCTTGGAGCACCGCGTAGCTGCGATACATGCCGCCGGACGATGCGCAGGCTCCCATGGCGATGCACCATTTCGGCTCGGGCATTTGATCCCAGATGCGTTTCACAGCGAGTGCCATTTTGTAGGTGACTGTGCCGGCAACGATCATCACATCGGCTTGGCGCGGTGAGAACCGCATGACCTCGGCGCCGAAGCGCGAGATATCGAAACGCGAGGAGGAGGCGGCCATGAGCTCGATCGCGCAACAGGCAAGGCCCATTGGCATCGGCCACAGCGAATGGCTGCGCATCCAGTTTATAGCGGCGTCGAGTTGGGTGAAGATGACATTGCCCTCGATCTTCCCATCGTATGCCACAGGGCTCAGTGTGGTGGACATGTGGCTCAGGGTATTTTCCAGCTCCCGCGCGGCAAGCCGAAATTTCCGCAAGGATTGATTCAAGGCTTAACGATGCGGCGGGATTTCCATCCACGCCCCCCCCGTTCGAGGGCAAACCCGGGTGATTTTTTGGTAAAAAAATTTCATTGATTTCGTGGAGTTTGGTGGGTAATTGTGGGTGTTAGTGGTGAAATTTGTTTGATGAACCCAGAAATCTGATGCCAACCGAACCTCCAGCCGTGCCCTTCTACTCGGGCACTTACGAGCGGGCGATCGACGCGAAGAAACGCGCGGCCGTTCCGTCGGCTTGGATCAAGGGGGCGGAGTCGGATTTTTATGTGATTCCGCATCCGCAGGACGGCTACCTGATGGTGATGCCGCCGGAGGAATTCCACTCCACGGAGCAGCGAATCATGGCTTCCGGGGCCACGGCGCAAGAGAAGCGCCAGGCGATCAGGCGGTTTTTCAGTGAGGCGCACAAAGTCACCACGGACAAGCAGGGGCGGATTTTGATTCCCGATACCCACGCGGCCGTAGCGGATTTGAAGGCAGAGATCGTGGTCGTTGGCGCGGGACGGCGCTTTGAAATTTGGTCGAAACAACGACACGAGGCGGATGTCAGCGCGAACACTGGCATTTACCAGCGCGTGGCCGTGGAGATCGGTCTGTGACGATTTTATGTATCTTGAAACAACAACCATGGGGGAGGGCTGAAAAGGCGATCTCCGCATGCCGCGATGCGTGGCCCGAAAAAGCGGGTCGGCGGCGAAGGCGAGGGCCTGGAGGGCTCGAAAAACCGTGAAATATCTCGATTGCGATCAATTTTTAGGAATCAGCGTGGAACACCTCAATAAAACCGTCGTTTATCATGTGCCGGTGATGGGCCAGCAGACGATGGCCTTTTTGCAACCCGGCGCGGGTGGCTTGTTCCTTGATGGAACGGCTGGCGGGGGGGGGCACACACGGATGATGCTCGAGGCCGGCGCCGGGGTGGTCGCGCTGGATCAAGATCCCGAGGCGCTCGCGGAGTGCCGTCGGCAGTTGGCGGAATTCGGCGACCGCGTGCGGTTGGTTGAAGCGAATTTTCAGGATGTCGATGCGGCACTGGATCACCTCGGCGAGGGCCGTCTTTTCCATGGAGCGTTGCTGGATCTTGGCGTTTCCTCGCACCACCTCGATTCCGCCGGTCGCGGATTTTCCTTCCAACAAGAAGGACCTCTCGACATGCGAATGGGCCCGGCCATCAAGCAAACAGCTGCCGAGGTCGTGAATACGATGGATGCCGCCGAGCTAACCTCGATCTTTCATCAATACGGCGAGGAGCCCCGCGCGCGCCAGATCGCCGCGCATTTGGTGAGGGTTCGCAAAAACCGCCTGTTTAAAACCACGCTCCAACTCGCCGACGCCGTCGGCGAAATCCTCCCGCGCCGTGGGCCGAAACATCCGGCGACTCGGGTTTTTCAAGCCTTGCGCATGCATGTGAATGACGAGTTGGGGGCCCTGCGCCGTGCTCTTTTGGAAATCCCGCCGCATCTCGCGCCGGGTGCGCGCTTTGCCGTGATCACATTCCATTCGCTGGAAGACCGGATCGTGAAGGTCTTTTTCCGCGAGCACAGCCGCGAGTGGATCGACCGCCCCGAGTGGCCGGAACCTCGCCGCAATCCCGACCGACTTTTCCGACTTTTGACCTCGCATCCCATCACGGCGGCTGCAAGGGAAACGCAGCAAAACCCCCGCGCCCGCAGCGCCAAACTGCGTGTCGTGGAAAAACTCTGAAAGGCCTCCTATGAACCCTGCACTTCACATCCCAACCACCCAGTCTTCGAATCCCATCCAAGCCGCCAAGGTCGCCAAGTTCGTGGCCCTAGCCTTCCTCGTCGGCGCGCTGGGACTCGCTTATGTTTATTTAAAAAACCAGCAGTTTGTTCTCGCGGAGCATATCCGCAAGACCGAGCGCCAAATCCGCGATGTGCAGTCCCGAAATGAGGTTTTGGTTGCGCGCGTGACGGAGCTTTCGTCCCGCCCGATGCTGCAAAAGCGTGTTGCCGAGAAATTCATCAGCGTCATTGCGATTTCCGGTGACAAAATTGCCCGCCTCACGCCTCCCGCCACAGCCACGCCTGACGGCGTTCTTCGCACGGCCTTCAACTCGGAGTCCACTCGATGAGGAAACCGGAGAGGATGCGGATTGCCATCGCCTGCGGTGCGGGCGCGTTGGTCTTTACCATCTTCTCCGCCCGGCTCGTCGATTTGCATGTCGTCAAGCACGCCGAATACTCCCGCATCGCGGCCGAGAAAAACATGGTTCGCCAGCCGATTCCGGCGAAGCGCGGGCTGATCCTCGACCGCAACGGCGACAAACTTGCAGTCAATCTGCCGGTTCACACGGTTTTCGCCGACGCCTCTCATATCAAGGAGCCGGCGGCCGTTTCCGAACTCGTCGCTCGCTACCTCGATCTGAAAAAACAGGAGGTCTCTGAAAAAATATCCACCGGTGGAAAATATCTTGTCCTGAAACGCAAGGTTCCCGACGAGACGGTTCTGAAACTCCAGGCTGAAATGCGCGAGCGGGATTTGCGGGGAGTTTACACCGAGGTGGATTCGATTCGCGCCTACCCAAACGGCTCGATGCTGGGGCATGTACTCGGCTATCTGAATCACGAGCGCAAGGGAGTGCAGGGCATCGAGCGCACGATGGAAACGCTCCTCGCGGGCGAGGATGGATTTCGCTACACCGAGCGTGATCGCACCGGTCGCGAAATCGTTCTCTACCGCGGCCAAGAGCAGGAGGCGCAGCATGGTAAAAACATCCGCCTCACCATCGATATGGGCCTGCAAGCGATTCTCGAGGAGGAGATCGACGCCACCTACCGCGACCTCAAGCCGCACACCGTGAATGCGATCATGGTCGATCCCAAGACCGGCGAGATTCTCGCGATGGCAAGCCGCCCGTGCTTCGACCCGAACAACCCCGGCGTTGCCAATCCGGAGACGATGAAAAACCGCTCGATCATCGACATGGTGGAGCCTGGCTCGACATTCAAAATCGTAGTTGCCGCCGGTGCGCTCAACGAGGGGAAGGTGGATGAGAAATCATCGATCTTCTGTGAGAACGGCCGCTTTTTTTATGGAGGTCGCACGCTCAGGGACCACCACGGCTACGGCCAAATGAGTGTGCACGAGATTTTGGTCAAATCCTCGAACATCGGTTGCGCGAAGATGGCGATGATGATGGGCGGCGAAAAATACTACGAGTATGTCCGACGCTTCGGTTTCGGTGAGCGACTTGGCATAGACCTTCCCGGTGAAATTCCCGGCCTGGTCCATCCGCCGTCCCGGTGGGACAAACTCACAATCACTCGCATGCCGATGGGACATTCGATCGCCGTCACGCCACTCCAGATCACAATGGGAATGTCCGTCATCGCAAACGGAGGAAAACTCATGGCTCCGCAAATCGTGAAGTCGATTGAGAGCCAAGAGGGAGATGTGGAGCGCCGCCAACCCAAGGTTGTCCGACAAGTCATACCGGAAAAAACCGCTCACTTCATTAGCGACGCGCTGGCAGGCGTTACCCAACCGGGCGGGACCGCCATCTTCGCCCGCGTTAATGGTTTCAATGTCGCGGGGAAAACAGGAACGGCTCAAAAGGTCAGCGACAAGGGCGGCTACGCGCCGGGCAAGTATGTTGTTTCGTTTGTCGGCTACATGCCGGCCGAGGATCCGGAATTTGTTTGTCTCGTTATGGTGGATGACGCCCAAGTCTCCTCCGGTTTGAACTACGGCGGTCTTGTGGCCGCGCCGATTTTTTCGCGCATCGCCGAGCGGTCCGCTCGCCATCTCGATCTCGTGCCCACCCAGCCGGCCATCGCCCTGCAACCCGATCCGATCACGGCCTCCATGGATGCCGAGGAGACCACTCGCTGACCCTATGCAACTTCGCGCACTTCTCCAAGCCTCGGGAATAGCCCCCGGTTTGGCCGACCCCGATATTTCCTCGCTCTGTTACGATTCGCGCCTGGCCACGCCGGGATGTCTTTTCTTCGCCCTGCCTGGCGCAAAATCCGATGGCGCCGATTTCATCGCGCAAGCTGTTAAGAGAGGTGCCGCCGCCGTCGTCGCGGAAAAAACTCCCGCCGAATCCAACAGCCCGCTGGTGGTTGTTCCAAACGCACGAGCTGCCATGGCGGACCTCGCTGCGGAGTTTTATGGCCATCCGGACCGCATCCTGAAATGTATCGGGGTTACAGGCACGAACGGAAAAACCACCAGTGCGTTCCTGGCGAAGCACATTTTCGATGCGGCAGGCGTTCCTTCGAGTTTGGTGGGAACCGTGAAATACATTGTCGCGGGAGAGGAGCGTCCGGCTCCGCATACGACACCCGAATCGATCGACCTGCAGCAAATCCTCGCCGAGACCCGTGACAGGGGCGGCCGGGCGGTTGCCATGGAGGTTTCCAGCCACGCACTTCTCCAAAACCGGGTGCGGGGGGTGGAATTCGACGCCGGGATTTTTACGAATCTCACTCAGGACCACCTCGACTACCACGGCTCTATGGATGCCTATTTCGAGGCCAAGGCGCTATTCTTCGAGGCCCTCGCTGCGCAAAGAACCAAAAAAGCGCGCGCCGTGATCAACTCCGACGACCGCTTTGGTCAGCGGTTGCTCGATCGTTTTTCGAAGCGGATCAAAACTGTGACCTTCGGGCGGAATGTCCATGCAGATTTTCGAGCCAGTGCGATTCGACAGGACTTGCACGGGACACAGTTCGCCCTTGAAGCGCGTGCCAAGAGCTACCTCGTCCGCACCCCGCTCATAGGGCTTTTCAATGTTTACAATGTGCTCGGAGCCATTGCGGCGGCTATGACCTGCGGCGTCGAGCTTCGCCGCGCCATCGAAGCTCTCGCCTACGCCCCGCAGGTTCCCGGCAGGCTCGAGCGCGTTCCCTCGCGCCGAAATTTCCAAGTCTTCGTCGATTATGCCCACACGGACGATGCGTTGAAAAATGTTCTCCAAACCCTCCGGGATGCCAACCCTTCGCGGCTCATTGTCGTGTTTGGATGCGGCGGGGATCGTGACCGTGCGAAACGCCCTCTCATGGCTGCTGTCGGCGAAGCACTCGCCGATATCGTGATCCTCACCTCGGACAATCCCCGCAGCGAAAATCCGCAGGACATCTTAAGCGAGATGGAAAAAGGCCTCACGCGCCGGAGTTATGAAAAATTTGTCGATCGCGAGCAGGCCATCCGCCGTGCGATCGAGCTGGCGGAGCCTGGCGACATCGTCTTGATCGCGGGGAAGGGCCATGAAAAAACGCAGGAGTTCGCGGGGAACAAGGTTCCTTTTGATGATGTGGCCATTGCAGCCCGTGCCATTTCAAATAAGAGGGGAGGGGAGTTCTAATGGATTTGCTCATGCTCCCTGAAATTGCCGCAATGGCTGGTGCCAAAATATCAGGCCAGGACACCGGCGTCTCCATATCCCGCTTTAACAAGGACACCCGCACAATCAAACCCGGCGACATCTACATCGGGCTTCGCGGGGAGAAGTTCGATGGAAATAATTTTGCGGCAGAGGCTTTCGAGCGAGGCGCCGCTGTCGCGCTGCTGGACTCGCCACAAATTGCAGAAAAACTTTCCAGCAAGCATCCCGTGCTCCTCGTGGAGGACAGCCTGCAAGCACTCACCCGACTGGCAGAGGCATGGCGTTCCCGTCTGAAAGTCCAAGTTCTCGGAATCACCGGCAGCAGTGGTAAAACGAGCACCAAGGAATTTGCTGCTGCTGTTCTTGGGGCCAGATACCGGGTCGTAAAAACCCAGGGAAATTTGAACAACCACATCGGAGTGCCGCTTTCGATCCTCTCTGCGGAATCCCGCGACGAGGCTGCGGTGTGGGAGGTTGGCATGAACCACCCTGGCGAAATCGCTCCGCTCGCCGCATTGATCCAGCCGACTTGCGCGATCATCACCAACATAGGCACCGCACACATCGAATACATGAAAACGCGCGATGCGATCGCCTTAGAGAAAGGCGCGCTCGCCGAAGCCGTGCCGTCGAGTGGCGCCGTGATCTTGCCTGCCCAAGACGATAAATCCGAATCCATCGCCAAGCGCTGCCGCGCCAAGGTTGTTCGAGTCGGGATGACTCAAGGCGATGTGCTCGCCACCCACTTGCAACCCACGCCTGAAGGAACGAACTTCACCGTTCACCGGGGAGCTCAAAAATTTCCGGCTTCGATCGCGGTTCATGGAACCCACATGGTCCAAAACGCCCTGCTTGCATTGGCTGCGGGAGTCGAAATGGGAGTGCCTTTGGAAAAAGGCATAAAAGGCCTGGCTAAAGCGCGATTGGTCGGGGGTCGGTTGGAACAAAAAACCATCGCCGGCGTGACCTACCTTGATGATAGTTACAACGCCAACCCCGAGTCCATGGAAGCCGCGCTGCTCACGCTTCGCCAGGTTCCCGGCGCGGGACGGCGGATCGCCGTCCTTGGCAAAATGGGAGAACTCGGCGAGCACTCTGCCGAAGGCTACCGCCGCACGGGTGCCGCCGCCGCCCGCTTGGCGGACATTCTTTTAACGGTCGGTCTTGATTCAGCGGCGATGTCCACCGCCGCCCGCGATGCGGGGCTCGGTCGCGTTCATGAGGTCGAAGACACCGCCGCCGCCGCCCGAATCCTCTCGCAACTCGCCCGCCCAGGGGACTGGGTCCTCGTGAAAGGCAGTCGCTCCGCCCGCATGGAAACCATTTTCGAACATCTC
>JBIPMC010000083.1:0-7359 GCA_044369345.1 Terrimicrobiaceae bacterium | reverse complement strand
AGTTCGTCAGCGGCGCGGATCACGGCTTCCTCGTGTTCGACGACGAGGAGGGTGTTGCCCTTGTCGCGCAGGCCTCGGAGGATTTCGATGAGGCGCGAGGTGTCTCGTGGGTGGAGGCCAACGCTGGGTTCGTCGAGGACGAAGAGGGTGTTGACGAGCGAGGCGCCGAGGCAGGTGGTGAGATTGACGCGCTGGAGCTCGCCGCCGGAGAGTGATCGGGTGGGGCGGTCGAGTGAGAGGTAGCCGAGGCCGATGTGGCAGAGGTAGGCCACGCGGGAGGTGATTTGTTTGTGGACGAGTTGGGCGGAGGCGTCGGCGTGGGGAATGGGGAGATTTTCGAGGATGGGGAGGAGGCGGTTGAGCGAGAGGCCCGAGATTTCGGGGAGGGTGCGGCCATCAATGCGGTAGTTCAGCGTCTCGGGTTGGAAACGGCCGCCATCGCAGGACGGGCAGGGCTGGTAGCTGCGGTAGCGGGAGAGCAGCACACGGATGTGCATTTTGTAGGCTTTGCTCTCAAGCCAGCGGAAGTATCCATCCACGCCATACCACTCACCGGATTCCCTGGCTTCGCCGGGGTTGAGGCCAGGTTCGCCCTGGATGACGAAATCTTGGTCGGCTTTGGGAAGGCGTTCGAAATTACGATGGATGTCGATGCCGCGCGTGCGGCAGTGGCGGACGAGCTCATCTTGGCACTCGGCGGACTGGCCGCTTTGGAAAGGCCGGATGACACCTTCGGAAATGGACAGCGATCGGTCGGGGATGACGCGGTGTATGTCGATGCCGATGATGCGGCCGAAGCCTTTGCACTTGGGGCAGGCGCCGAGGGGGGAGTTGAAGGAAAAGAGGCCTGGCGAGGGCGGACGGATGTCGAGATCGCAGGGGGCGCAATGCCAACCGGAGGTGTGGTGGTCGATGCGAGCGGTGGCGGGTTCGATGACGGCGAGGCGGTCGTTGCCGAGGCGGAGGGAGGTTTCGATTGACTCGGTCAGGCGGGCTTCGGCGGCAGAGTCGAGATCGATGCGGTCTTGGATGACAAGAATTTCAGGAGGGAGGTTCTTGAGGTTGGGCGGTTCGTCGGTGCGGAGGGTTTTTGCATTCAACCAAACGCGCAGGTAGCCCTGGCCGGAGAGGAATTCAAAAAAATCAGTCGGCTTTGTTTTTTCGGGAACCTTGATCGGGAAGGCGATCAGCAAGGATTTTCCGGGGTGCGCGGCGAGGATTTGGCGGAGGATGGAGCCGGGAGTGCCGGGGAGGATTTCGCCGCTGCATTTCGGACAGAAGGCCTTGGCGGCGCGGGGGAAGAGGAGCTTGAGGTAGTCGTTGATCTCGGTGATCGTGCCGACGGTCGAGCGCGTGGTGCGTACAATGTTCGCCTGCTCAATGGCGATGGCGGGGGGGATTCCCTCGATGCTGTCCACGAGGGGTTTATCCATCCGCTCGAGGAATTGGCGGGTGTAGGGACTGAAAGTTTCCACATACCGCCGTTGTCCCTCGGCGTAGATGGTATCGAAAGCAAGGCTCGATTTGCCGCTACCGCTAGGTCCAGTAACGACAATGAGCTTCCCTGTGTGAAGCTCAAGGTCAACTCCTTGGAGGTTGTTTTGTCTGGCTCCGCGGAGCCGGATGGAATCCACCCGTGAAATTCAGCGAGGGGTTAGCCCTGCTTGCCGCGCAGCTCTTCGGTGCGAAGAAGAACGCGCTGACGCATGATTTTGCCGGATTTGAACTTCACAGTCGCGCGTGCGGGGATGGGCACATCAATAGCGGGTTGGTTTGGGTTGCGGCCCACACGGGATTTGGTCAGGCGGACTTCAAAAACGCCGAAGTTGCGGAGCTCGACATCGCGACCAGTGGAAAGAGCATCGGTGATGCCGTCCAGGGTGAGTTGGATCACGCTGAAGACATCCTGCTGGGTGAGACCTGTCTGTTTACTGATCTGAATTACCAGATCCCGTTTGGTGAGGTTTGCCATAGTAGTGTGGTTAGTTTGGTTTGGTTAAGATGGAGGAACGGATTGATTACCAATCGAGCGCGCGGCCATCAACCTGATTTCGGAAAAAATTTTCCACAATCGAAAAAGGCTTGATTTCTATTTGGATCGCTGTGGGGCGAGCGTGCCATCGATATTCACATGCACGCGCAAGCCGGCACGGCCGGAAACCTCGGAATCAAGTTGGATCACGGCGCGGCCGGTCTCGGAAATTTCAATCAGCGTTCCGCCTTTGGTCTCGGCTTCGGAGATCGAAACAACCGCGCGCTGGCCGTTTTGGGGTTTGGGGTTTCTGGAAAAAATCGCCTCCACCTGTGTGGGAGAAATTAGCGTCGCTTCATTTGCAAACGGATGAGTGCGTGTGTAGTTCCAGACCGTAGCCGAAAAGGCGGCGAGACAGAGCAGGATGAGGCCGATGGCGACGGCGCGGCCATTTCTGCGTTTCGGCGAGTTAGTTTCCATGGGAACTCTGGCGGGCTTCGATAGCCTGCTCGAAATCGGCGAGGCAGGCCGCAATGCCGCGCGGGTCGCGGAGGAGGGAAGTGCCAACGAGGGCGGCATCGAACTTCGACGAAACCGAGGAAATGGTCTCTGGTGCAAGGCCGCTTTCCGCGACGCGCAGGCAGCCAGCGGGGAGATGATCCACGAGATCGAATGCCGACATTTCGAGGCTGAAATCTTTTAGCGAAGAACCCGTCGCGCCGACAAAGCCCGAAGTGGCTTTGAATTTACGGCTGTTGATGCCGACGACACGAGCAGCGGCGGGTAGCATGGCGATTTCTGCGAGTGTGTGGATTTCAAAAAGCGCCTCCATACCAAGATCGCGGGCGAGTTGGTGAAAGTCCAGCAACTGCTCAGCCTCGAGCACATTCGCCATCAAAAGAATCGCATCCGCGCCGTGAGCCCGCGCCTCGAGGATTTGGTATTCGTCGATGAAGAAATCTTTACGCAAAACGGGCTGGGGGAGCATGGCGCGGATTTTGGCCAAATCCTCGATGCCCATGCCGAAGTGCGTGTGGTTGGTCAAAATCGAGACCGCTCGCACATGACTCGATGCGGCGTAGGTCGATGCGGCGGCGTTCACATTTTGTTCGCTCATCGGACCTACGCTGGGTGAGCGGCGTTTGATTTCCGCAATCAACCCAAATCCTCCCCGGCTCAATGCGGCCGCAAAGTCCCGAGGCGGCGGGGCATCGGCCAGGCGGGAGCGAATTTCAGAAATGGCTGAGGATTGTTTCGCGGCGGCGACCTCGGCGCGAACATCGAGCAAAATCTCGTCGAGGATCGTTTTCAAGGTTTCGGATAGCTGCCGAGGACTTTCAACTCGCTGCAAACGCCCGAAAGTTCCGAGAGGAGTCCGGTTTTTTCCAAATCCTCGCGGTGGCTATCGGTTTCCACAAAAAACAAGGTGCTGGCAGAGTCCTCGGGCGTGGGGCGGCTGGCAAAGTGGATGAGGTTCACTCCGAGCACGCGGAAAGGTTCGAGCGCCGAGACCAGCGCTCCGGCTTTGTTCTCGATGCGTAGCATGATCATCGTGCGGTCGGAGCCCGAGGGCTTGTTGGCTTGGGTGCCGAGGACGAGGAATTTGGCGCCATCGGCAGTGAGGATCTCCGCGCAAATGTGCAGATCAGTGGTGCCAAGGCTATCGAGGGTGAGAGAGGTGTGCCCGTGGCCGGGCTCTTCGATCGGCACGACGCCGCAATCGGCGCGTTTGGCCGAAGTCTCGGAAAAAACCGCCGCCACCGAGTCGCAGGGGTGGTAACGCACACTCGAGCCGAAACGCCCGATAGCGGCTTGGTGGGCGGGACTGCCCGAGGGGCCGAAGCACGCGATGGCAATGTCTTTTTCCAGCGCCAGCGATGCGGACATGATTTCGCGGTAGATCGCGCGGATCGACTCGGCGCGCAACGGGCCTTCGCTTCGCTCCACGAGGCTACGCAGCAGCTTCATCTCGCGGTCGGGTGCGTAAATCGGCAGGGAGGCGCGGTTTTTAATCACGCCGATTTCCTTCGCCAGCATTGCGCGCTGGTTGAGGAGTCGGAGCAAATCCGTGTCGAGCGCGTCGATCTGTTTCCGTAGGTTGTCGAGATCGGAAATCACGGATTTTTAGTTTTCAGACTGCAAGTTTTCAGCGGGGGCGGGATTTTGTGCATGCTCAGGAGCTGCTTCTGCAGGTGGTTCAGCCTGGGTTTCCTTAGGCGGTTCGGCGGGCGGCCCGGCTTTAGGCAGGGGGATTTTGCGCAACTCCGAAGCGTTGGGAAGATCATTGAGGTTTTTCAACCCGAAGTGCTCCATGAAAAATTGCGTGGTCTCGTAAAGGAGAGGTCGTCCGGCGATGTCAGCGCGCCCGGCGATGCGGACGAGGTTTCGGTCGAGCAGGGTTTGCATTACGCCATCGACTGCCACACCGCGCACGGCCTCGATGTCGGCGCGGGTGATCGGTTGGCGATAGGCTATGATCGCGAGGGTTTCCATGGCGGGTGCGCTGAGGCGGGCCTGGCGGTTCTCTGGAAAAAGCTGGCGCAGCCACGGCGCGAAGTCGGTTTTTGTTACCAATTGCCAACCCGCCGCGCTCTCGCGGATTTCGAAGGCACGCCCTGTCTCGGCGAATTCCTTCTCAAGTTGCTCTATGGCGTCTTGGAGTTGCGGCGCTTTAACTTTTGCGAAGCAGGCGATCGACGGAGCCTCCTTCGCGGCTTCGGCAGCGCCTTTGAGGAAATTCGAGAGTTCTTTGGCTGAAACGGGTTTTTGGGAGGCGAACAAAATCGCTTCGACGATGCGGTGGAGCGGGAATGCTTGCTCCGGTGTGGCCTCGGTTTCAGGGACTGCCCCAGCCTCGTGCGGCTCGGCGCTTTCGGGTTGTTCTTGGGATTCTTCGCTCATGAGAATAAGGGTTTGGTGTCGGTGACCCGGTCAATCCAAATCTCGCCGAAGTGCCCCTCTTGCCGTACTCTGAGTTGCTTGAGGCGGATGAGTTCAAGCATCGCAAGGAATGTCACGACGATCTCGGTGCGGCTGGCGGCGCCAGCGAAAAGCTCCTCGAATTTAAGTGGCACGCCGGCCTGCGCCATCCTCAACACGTGGTCGATTTTGTCAGAGACGGTGTAGTTCTCGGCGAAAATCTCGCGCAGATCCTCCTTCTTCGCATCGATACGCTTCAGAATTTTCTGGAAAGCGTGGATGAGATCGAAAATTCCGACCTCCTCGACGAGTATGTTCTCGGCGGGTGGCAGGTCCGGCGCGGCGGGCATGCGCGCAAAGAGATTTAGCTGCAACGCTTCATTGTCTCGGAGCTTCGCGGCGGCTTCTTTGAATTTTTTATATTCGATCAGCTGGCGGATAAGCTCGAAGCGCGGGTCGTCCTCCTCGGCATCCTCCTCGGCCATTTGCTGGTCGGCGGGCAGCAGAGTCCGGCTTTTGATGTAAAGCAGGTTCGCGGCCATCACGATGAACTCACCCGCGAGGTCGATATTCAGCACCTGGAAGGCCTCGAGGTAAGCGAGGTATTGCTTGGTGATCCGCTCGATCGATATGTCGTAAATGTCCACCTCATCGCGTTTGATGAGGTAGAGCAGCAGGTCGAGCGGCCCCTCGAAGACCTCAAGCTTGACCTTGTAGTCTTCCACCGGGCGTCAACGCCGCTTGTAGCCGCGTTTTTCCGCCTCGCGCTCTTGTTGTGTGCGGTGCTTTTTGAGCTCTTTGTGCTTGGTTTTGAGCTTGCTGATTTGGCGGGACAGTTTGTCCACGACCTTATCGATAGCGGCGTAGAGATCAGCCTCGGCGTCTTCGGCGTGGAGGTCGGGGCCGGGCAGGGCGAGGTGGACCTTCACATGGTAGGGCTTTTTGCGATCGTGGTTGTGGAGAAGCACGATGTGGGCACCGAGGATCGTCTCGCCATGGCCCTCGAGGTGACTGACCTTTTCGGCCACGAATTCGTGGATGGCACCGGTAAGAGTCAGGTTTCGCGGAGTGATGTGTATTTGCATGACAGTTTCACCTTAAGGTGGCGGCGGTTTCTTGACAGCAAAAATCCTCTACGGCTTTGGCGCTGCGGTTGCGACGCCCCCGATAAGATCGAGGAGTTTTGTGTAAACCAGCTCGGTCTTAGCCCCGGGTTGTGCAGGGTCGATCATGTCGTGGGGAATCTCGAGATCGGCTGAAAACTCGTAGGCGAGGATTTCGGAGGGGCCGCTCTGTGCCGCGAGGTTTTGGGTGATGGAGTGCGTGAGGGAGTTGTTGGCGGCGATGTCGCAGGCGGTGGTGATGAAAAGCACGCGCCGGCATTGGGGAGGCTTTCTCGAGAGGTTGGTCCGCACATTGCGGGAAAGCTGCACGCAATCCGCCATGCAGCGTGTCCCAAAACGCGGGTAGGCATGGGGCGGACCGAGGAGCGATTCCTTTTTGTCGGGATCCCACCAGACATAGAAATTCGGGAGCTTGGACAAAATCGCGCCAGCAAAATCCGCGAGCGGCACCGGCATTTCATAAACGCCGAAAAACGGTGCGAGGATAGCGACCTCGTCCATGCCCTCGCGGTTCTGCGCCATCCAAGCCGCCGCTACCGCACTGCCCGAGAGTCCGACGAGCGCGATCCGGTTGCCGAGTCCTGCGGCGATATCGACCCCCGCCGCAGCTTGGTCGATCAAATCCTGTGCAGTTTGCAATCCCTGCTTGACATTGAGTCGATCACGAAACCCGGCCAACCGTGCGCGCGGAACGATGACATTGTGACCGGCGGCGTGGATTTGCGCAGCCAGCTTGGCGAATTGCTCGGGGCAGTTCGTCAATCCATGCAGAAGTACAAACGCCCGCTCGGTTTTTCTGCCGTGATGCAGGAGTCGGCTCGCGCCTTGAGGCAATAGCGGAAGCGAGGACTCGATGGCGCGGAGTTTTTCAAATATCCCTAGCGCCTGCTCGAAAGACCCGGCGGGCTTGGGCTTCGACTCGAAGAGCGGGGTTTTACAAACCGACCATCCAAGCAGCAACCCGGCCATCGCCAGGGCGGCGGCCATGAAGCGCCATTTCATCGGAATCTCGGGGCCCATGTCGTACGGGCTTTCGCGAAGACCAGGAAGCCGACTCCAATCAGCACGAGGAACAAGGACAAAAACTGCCCCCGAGTGAAAATTCCAGTGAGAGGCGCGTCGGGTTCGCGAAAAAATTCCCCGGCGATCCGCAGCATAGCATACGCGATGAAAAACACTCCTGTCAGCACTCCGTCCGGCAAGCGAAACCGCGTCCGTAGCACCCACAGAATCGCGAAAAGCAACGCACCCTCAAGGAAGGCCTCGTAGATTTGTGAGGGATGACGCGGTGCGAGATTTTGCTCCAGAATCCCACGCAACTCGGGCCGTCCCGCATTTTCCACA
>JBIPMC010000082.1:0-7418 GCA_044369345.1 Terrimicrobiaceae bacterium | reverse complement strand
CTTCGCACGCGCCTCACCAAGGACTTCCGGCAGGTTCCAAATGGCTTTTACAAGCGCCGTCTCGCCTTCCCGGATGTGAAACGAATCGGCCTGGGATGAAGGCAGACGAAGGCCACCATCTCCTGCAACGAGTCGCACGGTTGCTTTTGTCGCCCCCGCATTCTTGAGGGCGATCTGCAACTCCGGAACATTCCTCAAAGGAAAACGGCCGGTATCCAGAACCGGCGCACCCTCCCACTCCAACTTCACCGGAGAGGTCGGCAAATCCACGCGAATCGAACGAATGGCTGGGCCATCCGCGATGGCGAGATCCACAAATTTCTGCGTGTAGATTTCATCTTTCAAAGCGAGCTTCAACTCGGCCGAACTGCCGGCGGAAATAGTCACTTTCGATTCACAAACGAGCGGCGGCGGCACATTGATATCAAGAACCAAATCCTCCGAATCGAGATTCAGAATTTCGAGAAACCCAGATTTTGTTTTTTCATCGAGAGCAAATCGTTCAACCACATTGAAGCGATAAACGCCCTCACCGAACAGATCGACACGGTAAGGCTTGGGACCGCAAACAAGTTCTAGCCTGCCGGTCGTTTCCCCGGCAGAAGAAGGAGTAAAAATCACACGGACCGTGGATGGATCATCGCCGTCCTCCAATGCAAAGAATGGCGACTCCTCAAGCGACCATGGAGCATAAGCCTTGATTTCGCCGCAGAGGATTCCAGCGCCCGCATTTCGAATTTTCAAGGTTTTCGAGGACTGTCGGCCAATCGGCACCACTCCGAAGTCCATCGGAGCACCTTCCACAACCAGCATGGGGAGGGGTTCAGCAATCGAAATGCGTGCTGTTAACATGCCCCAGGCGTTGCCTGATCCCGTTTTTAATCCAAACTCGACATTGTCGGTATCGGCGCCTTTTTTGCCATTGTGGCGATAGGTGAAAGAAACGCTTCCCCGGTCCAACCGACGCGGGCCCTCGAGAATTCCGTGCTTGGGATTCTTTTTGATCTTAAACTCCACCGTCTCGCCTGGCATGGCGATACCCGCGATGTTCAACTCGCAAGAGCCTCCGCGGAGAACACTGGCGGATACATCACGGCCAATCGAAGGCGACATCTGCTCAGCGGTGGTCTTGGGCTTGGCCTGCAAGGAAGTCGCTAAAAAAAGCGAAGACAGAAAAAAAACGAATCGCCGCGCGAATGAGAAAAATATGCGCGAATGAGAGCAAAAAAGCAAATCGCGGGAAGCAGATTGTTCAGGATTTATTCCAGAGCAGGTCGTTTGATTTACCGGAGGACAGTTCACTTCGTGGCGGGTTCCACCGATCCGTTTTGGCGTACCAGAAGGTTTCCGTTGCCGTGGGCATTGCCGATCTCAATGAACCACGGCATTTGTGCCGACTTATTCGCGCGATTGGGTTCTCCTGAAAAAGGCGTGGGGAGGTAGTGGATCAGCGGGCGATCTTTTTCAGGCTCCTGAGCAAACTGGCGACGAATCGTCGGGCATTGCCATGAACGCTTTGAAAGACCGAGTTCCTTTTCTGTCTTTTCAAGCCACCATCGTTGCTCGGCCAGCGAGCCCAATGGGATTTCTTTAGGCACTTGAGGCCAGCCTTCGGTAGCATAGCCTGAGAAAGCCACCCTCAGGTTTTTCAGGTTGTTCATGCAGATCGCACGCTCGGCGGCGGGACGAATTTTTTCCAAGGCCGGGTAGCTCAAAGCCCACAAAACCCCAAGAATTGTGACTACGGCGAGGATTTCAAGAATCGTGAAGGCTCTTCGCCTTGATTGCATTAAAAATACAACAAAGAATTAAGGTCCTGTTATCGTATATTCATTCACCGAAGGTGTACGAACATCAGAAGTCGCAAAAGCAGAAGCTTTATCCGATAAACGAACTCCGGTTACAGAAATTGGTAAACTAGAAGCCGTAAGAAATGGGGTGTTACCATCAAAATTCAAAAACTGCAATTCAGCTTCGCCCGTGCCCTGAAATTTTTGATTGGGGAATGCGTTGGAAGTTTTGCAATTGGCAAAACCATCTAAGTACAGACCATCAAAATAACGAACACCTCGAACTAGACCAGTTGTCTTGTTAGTAAATGTAAAATTATTCTCCCCTTGCCCTTCAGAATCAGCTTGGAAATTAACAGTCATTGTCGAGGCTTCACTATTTAAAGATCCTTGGGAATTGCCTTGGTAGGTGTCTCCATCAAAATAAATCGTTGCTACCCCAGTTGATCCTAACCCGGTCGTTGCTACCCCAGTTGATCCTAACCCGGCAGCCCCTGACCCATCGCTCGTGCTAAACTGGAGGGTTCCAGTCAAATTTTCTCCACGCACGACTGCGGTAAAGGTTCCATTATTAGAAAAATAACTTCCATTGCTGAAAGGGCCACCGGGGCGGCCGCCGAAGGCATGAGACTCAGACGAGCTGGAGATTAGTAAACCAAGGGCTAGCGCCGGCAGAAGGAGGAGTGGGAGATGTTTCATAAAACTGTTTGATTTGTATTTAATGCAGTTAAAATATGTCAAATGGATTTTCAGAATTTTAAATCCCCCGGCGGCTGATGATCTCGTTCGAGTCGTTCAGCACGATCACGGTGGGAGAGTAATCCTTTGCACCTTCATTGGAAAGGAGGCCAAACGACATAATTGTAAGCCGGTCGCCTTTTTTGCCGAGGTGGGCGACAGCTCCGTTGAGCACGATGGCACGACTGCCACGCGGGGCGGGGATGGCGTAGGTCTCAAAGCGGTGGCCGTTCGTTTGGTTGCCGACCAGGATTTTCTCGAAGGGCGAAATCCCGCAGGCTTCGAGGAATTCCTCGTCGATCGCCATGCTGCCCTCGTAGTCCACATTCGCGTCGGTGACGATCGCGCGGTGAATTTTGGAGCTGAGAAAATGTTTGAGCATTGGTGGAATCTATTAGCGCGTGGTCTGAAAAATCAATCTTTCACCTAGCGAACCTCGCGCATTTTGTCCACGGGGCCGAGCAGGTTGTCGATGAAGATATTTATCACTTGCCGCTTGCGGACCTTGATATTCACGCCGACCGACATCCCTGATTGGAGCTGGATGTTTTTATCGCGCACTTGGAGAGATTGCTTCGCCAGCGAGATTTTCGCCGGGAAGCTGTAGAATTGCCGGACCTCGTCCGGCGGCAAAACATCGGAGCCGACAAAGTAAACCTTGCCCTCGATAAACCCGAATTCACGCTTCGGAAAAGTATCCACCTCCACCTCGCAAGGCATGCCTACAGTCACAAAACCAATGTCACGGTTTGTGATGTCCACCTTCGCGATCAACTCGCCGGTGGGAACAATCCGAAGCACGGGATCCTTTGCACCGACGACTGTGCCGGGCTTCGTTGCTACGGTTTCAAAAACCTCGCCGTCTGATGGGGCCTTGATTTCGTGGTAGGCCAAGGTCTCGCGCGCGGCGGCGAGGCGACTGCCGGTTTCGGAAATCAGCTTGGCATTTTCCAACCGGACCTTGGTTAGGTTGGCATCGATCTCGGCGATGCGCTTGCCGTTTTCCTGAATACGATTGTTCGTTTCGGTCTTGAAAAGCGTTGGGATGTTTTGAGTTTGCGCCTCGAGATTTTTCACCTGCGCGATGGCATTCATCCACTCGGACTCTCGGGCCAGGTAATCGACGCGGGAGAGGTTGCCGTCCTTGTTCAACTTGGTGAAAGCCTCGAAGGCGAGTTTCTTGTTGGCTTCGATCTTGCGCAATTCCTCGAGCTGGTTGCGTGAGCGGAGGTATTGCTCGGAAAGGCTGGTAAGCTCGTTGGCGAAATACTTCAAGCTGTCCGAATCAACATCCAAGCCTTGCTCGCGTGCAAAATCCCCCTCGATGAGCGCCTTCATGTCGGCGAGTTGCTTTGCCACAGGATCGGTTGCTCCGGGTTGGAGAGTCTCGGAATCGGATTTCTGAATGGCTTCATGGAGCTCGCCGGTTTCGTCACGCAGACGGCGCAGGAGCTTGCTCTCGGCGCTCAAGGCAGCGCGGTTTTTAGCAAGGTCGGCGATCTCGCGGGAAACCGTCTTTGGAGCTGCATCCGTGGTTTTCGAATCGCTAAAAAGGTTGTCGTAAAAAGCGCGCTCGGCATTCATCGACTCCAACCGCTCCTCGAGGGACTTGACCTCTGCAGCAGACACTTTGGAATCTAGGCGCACGAGGATTTGGCCGGCTTTCACGGTGTCACCCTCGCGTACCAGCGATTCCTCGACCACGCCGCCGACAGGCGATTGGACATCGCGCACGGAACCCCGTGGCTCGAGTTTTCCGATAGCGTGAACCACCTCGTCAATTGGGGCGAAGCAGGCCCAGAGCACCATCGATAAGAATGTCCCAACGATCGTCCAGAGGATAGCGCGCGACCAGAAATGCGTCTGGCGCAAAACCATTGTGTCGGAGTCCGGCCTCAACACATGGCGCAGGGCGGGAATTGCTCCAAGCAGTTTTGCAAAAAGCTTTCCGGCTTTTTCCATAGTCTTGTTTGGTTTCGCGTTCATTCGTCGGTGCGCCCTCCTGTGTAGAGGCTGTGGTAGTGGCCTCTGAGACCCATCAATTCCTCATGCCGGCCCTTCTCGATCAAGATGCCCCGGTCGAAGACGAGAATGAAGTCGGCGTGCTGAACCGATCTCACGCGGTGGGTTACAAAAAACACGGTCTTTCCTTGAAATTCCTTGGCGAGGTTTAGGCAAACCAAGTTCTCAGAAACGGAGTCCAGCGCGCTTGTGGCCTCGTCGAGAATCAACAGGCGTGGCCGTTGCAGTACGGCGCGGGCTATGGCGATGCGCTGGCGTTGCCCCCCCGAAAGCGCGCGGCCCTGCTCGCCGACCTGCGTGTTGTAACCCTGCGGCAGGCTCATGATGAAATCGTGCGCTCCGGCCACCCGTGCAGCCCGCATCACATCATCTGGCGAGGCATCCGGGTCGCCGATGGCGATGTTCGAGAAGACCGAGGAATTGAAGAGCAGGCTGTCCTGCAGAACCGTTCCGATCTGTCGCCGCAGCGAGTAGAGTTCGACTTTCGCGATTTCGTAATCGTCCACAAGAATACGGCCGGCGTCGGGATTATACAGGCGCGGCATCAATTTCAGCACCGTGGATTTTCCCGATCCGCTCTTGCCGACCACGCCCACAAATGAACCCGCAGGAACCTCGAAAGAAACATTGCGCAACTGCGGTTGCTGGCCAGGAATGTAGGCAAAGGTGACACTGTCGAACTCCACTTTGCCCGTGATGGCAGGCATCGGAATATTGTTCGCCTCCTCGGGTTTCTGCTCCGGCGGGCTGTCGATCACATCACCGAGGCGCTCGACGGAAAGCGCGACTTCTTGAAAATTCTGCCAACTCTGGGCGAGACGCATGAGCGGCGTAGTGACATAGCCCGCAATGATGCGGAAGGCGATGAGCTGCCCGAGTGTCAGGTCACCTTTGATTACAAGCACTGCTCCATACCAGAGCACCGCCAAGTCGCCGAGGCGGCTCAGCAGGGTGGTAGCGGAATTCATCGCCGTGGAAGTGAGAACAGCGTGGAAACCCGCGCTGACAAAGCCTGCGTAGCGTTTTTGCCATTCCCAGCGGGAGGGTTGTTCGATGTTGCCGGCTTTGAGGGTCTGAACACCAGTGAGGGTTTCGATGAGGTGCGCTTGAGATTTCGCGCCCTCCTCGGAGCGGCGGCGTATTTGTGCCTGGAGGATCGGGGCGCCGAAAAGCGTGACCCCCGTCATGAACGGGACGACGAGAAGCGCCACGATGGCAAGCTTCACATCGTAGAAAAACATGATGGCCATGTAGACGACCGAGAAAAGCGCATCGAGACCGACCGTGAGCGCCGTGCCGGTGAGGAATTGGCGAATGTTCTCGAGTTCGTGGAGTCGCGACGAAACCTCACCCACGGGACGGCGCTGGAAGTAGCCGAGCGTGAGCTTGTAGAGGTGGTCCATGATCCGCGAGCCGACGGCGAGGTCGATGCGGTTCGAAGTGTCCACGAACAAATAGGTGCGAACCGCCGTGAGCGCGACCGAGGCCACGGCGATCAGGACAAAAAGCACACCAAGGACATTCAGGGTGTCGATGGAATTTTGAACGAGAACCTTGTCGATGATCACCTGCGTAAGCAGCGGATTCGCGAGTCCGAGCAATTGGATGAAAAACGAGGCAACAAAAACTTCGACCAGCACCTTCTTGTGTTTGCGAATGGCGGGAAGGAACCACTTGAAGCCGAATTTTTCCTTCTCTTCCTTGGGCAGCGGGCGCAGGAGCAACAACTCGATCTCGGCGGGAAGGCGCGATTGGAAGTCCTCAACCGGTCCGCGCTCCAGTCCGGAACGGGGATCGGCGAGCGCGATGCCTTTTGCGCCGGTTTGAAAAAGCACACAAACCGTGCCATCGCGCATTATCAGCGCGGGTGTCTCCACGCGGCCAAGGTTGGCGGCGGGCAGTTTTATCAACTGCGCGGCGAAGCCCGACATCATGGCGATGTTACCGCAGGTGTGGAGCGAGGGTTTGCGATCGGCGGTAACCTCGTTCGACAAAACACGGCGCGCGGCCTCTTTCGGAAATTCCTTTCCGAAAAATTTCGCGAGCATCCCGAAACAGGAGATCACCTCCTCAAGCGGGCCGTTTTGAGTGGTGAGAACCGGGTAATCGATAAGAGGGTCGAGCAGCGACTCCGCAGGCGGCAACTCTGCGGGTGCGGGGACGCCGGCCTCCTTGGGAACATCCGGAATCTCGCTGCGCTCCAGCACGGCCGTGGGTATCCCAATGCGTCGCAGAGGGCCATCGGCGCTAGTCCAGCGCATTCCGCGGGCGCCCCCTTCTGCAATCCAAAAGGTGAAGCCATCACGCTCCTCGGCGTTACCGGTTTCAACAACCGCTTCGGAGCGCGCGTTGCGAACAAGGTCCGGCACTTTTGAAACATCCAGCGCGCAACGCGCAAAATCCATCGAGAGAAGGTTGAACAACTCGGCGGGCGTGACAGCGGCTTCGAGGGCTTTTTGCATCTCAGGCGCCTCGCCGAGGAGTTCGCGAAAACGCGCTGTCTCGACCATCAAGCAAACGCAGTCCACTGCCGCCGTGGCAGCTTCGATCGGCGCTCCCGATGCCAGCGTCCCCAACCCTGCGATACCGCCCGGCCCGAGGGTTTGGAGCAGTTCAGGATGCGGATCAGCGGCCCGAACTCCCAGCAGGCGAACCCGGCCCTCGACCACGATGAAGACATGGCCGCTTAATTTCGCGGGAGTCATGAGCAACTGACCAATCGTGGCACGAACAAGCCGGCCCGCGCCCGCGAGGCGAGTCAACCATTCGCGGGGAGCTTTGGAGATCGGCTCAGCTCCGTCGGCGAGGCGGGCGGCGATGGCCCCGGCAGTTGTTTCAAGCGGTTGGTCGGCCATGGGTCCTTTCATC
>JBIPMC010000179.1:0-4640 GCA_044369345.1 Terrimicrobiaceae bacterium | reverse complement strand
GTCTATGGGCAAAGGCACAAAGATCGTCCGCCGCATGGCGAACTGGAGCAAGGGCAAGTTGGAAAAATCGATTGCCTCGACCGATACCACCATTCACTTCCGTCCTGATCCAGGTGTTGCCTACCGCGATCTTTGCAGCCACCCACGGCTGCACATTTTACGACACCGACAAGCCAGCGTCGAAGCTCACGAACTGTGTGTGCGTGGAAACGAGGCTCGATCTCTTGGCCGGGATCCCATGAGCGCGAGCCCGTCGCCGACGCCATGGACAGGCGGCGGATCCACGCGTCGAAGCCAGACTCTTCGCGGCACAGCCACCAAGTGTTCCGCGCGAAGGCGACGACAGGAAACGAGCCGCGTGATGCTTCCCGCTGGATCGCCGCTGCGGTTGCAGCTTGTGAAGAGCGCCGAGCAGCAGCGCACCCCGCCGAAGATCGCGGGCTCAAAGAGCTTCTCCCGGCAGGTGGAGGATCGCGTCGCGCATGTGCGGCAGCGAGGAGATCCCCGATGCATCGACTGCGCCCCGATCGACGAGCGCGGCGAGGCGGGCGGGATCGGCGACCCCGTTGAGCATGTCATCCCGGGGTGGCGCTCCTTCAGCGCGTCGCGATGGTGAAGACGCGCGGGAGAGGCGCGATCAAGGGCCCGCGACGGAGCGCCTCGAGCACGCCCGGGGCGAGCACGCCCGGGGCGAGCACGCCCGGGGGAGTTCGCAAGTCGACTACGCCCATCAATTCCTTTCGTGGATCTGTGTTTTAGTCATTTCAACCCGAATCCAGTCAGCTTTCCCAACCGCGTATTGCGAGCAGACGCCCTCAATGCCTTCGGAATCGTGCTGTCGGTCACCCGCGATGGCATTGCACTTCTCGTGATACAAGCCGCCCCCTGAAAAACTATGTCGTGCCGCTGAATTTCACAGGGCGGTAAGCCATCGTCATCCCCCTCTGCAAGGTTTCGCACGCGACAGGCGGTTCAGGGATGCGCTTCGCTGCGAAAGGCGCCCGATACAGCATCTTCATCGGCATCGGTCGGGTTCCCGCGAACACCCACGCGAAAGCCCTCATCAAAAATCTCCGCATGGTCGGCAGAAACCCTCATCGATCAAAAACCGCGTCATCCCAGTCGGAGTTCGCACGCTCGCCATCCAAGGAGAGGTGAAGAACGGCGAATACCTCTGATATCAATGCGGCGACAAAGTTTGCATCTATGACCTGAACTTGAACCTCCAAGCCGAAATGCCCGTTGTGGAGACAAACTACGAGTGGACAAAGCTTTTCCGAACACTGAATCGACGCCACATGCGCTACCACTGTGGTTCGATATGCAATTCATCACCAAAGGGGAAATCATAAAATATCACAAGAACTACATCCTAAGCATAATGAAAAATTCCTATGCCAAGCCGATGATCTCGCCTTGAAACCAATCTCGAAACCCCGTGAACTATCAGAAACCAGAACCCTTTGAAATATGAGCACTGAACCTGACCGCGAGTTTGTCGGCAATGGCCGATTTGCCTTAGACCAAATCCTCGGACAAGGCGGCATGGGCGTGGTTGTTCTCGCCTACGATATCGAGAAGTCCCGCTGGGACGCGATGAAGCGAATTCCCTCCACTGATCCCGAGGTTTTGCGCGAGGCGGGCGGTGGTGTCGGGTTGGAACATCCGAACATCGCTTCGGTTTACGATGTTTTCCAAGAGGGGGCCGAGATTTTGGTCGCGATGGAATTTATCCAGGGACAGGCGCTCGGGGATCTCGTCGAACCAATGACAGTGGAGACTTTCCGGGATTTCGCAGCGCAGTGCCTAGAGGGGCTCCGCGCGGCTCATGATAAAAATATCATCCATTACGGTCTCAAGCCGGGGAACATCATGCTCTCGGCGCTGCCAGAGGGAGGTTTTCAAGTGAAGCTCCTCGACTTCGGGCAGTCGCGCTTAAGAGCGGCTTCGCTGCAAACACTGGCAGCGAGCGGCGCGGCAGGCGGGTTCGAGATGATGGCACCCGAGCAATTGAGGCGCCAAGAGGTCGATTCGCGCGCCGATTTTTACTCGCTCGGCTGTGTTTTTTACCAAACCCTCACCCACCAACTTCCCTTCACTGGAGAAAAGGCCGAGCAGTTGCTCGCGGCGCTGGCGAATCGCAGCTTCCAACCGCTGGCTTCCTTGCGGCCGGACCTGCCCACACCATTGACGGCCTGGGTGGAGAGGATGTTTGCGCCAGATCGCAACGACCGTCCTGCTAGCGCCCTCGAGGCCTTGCAGGCTTTGCACACGACACTCACCGCAGACAGCAGGGCCCAAGCTCCCACGGTTGCTGCAGCCGCGCCGACGCTGAAAGCCTCCCCCACCGTGGACCTCTCCGCCGCCACGATGCGCGTGGTTTTACCTCTCAGAAAGGCGAAAGCCGCTACGCCCGTGGCCGCCACCGCCCAGGTAGTGTGCCAGGTGTCCATGGACACTGCTGTAAAACCGCCCACTTCCGCCGGGCCCGTGAGAGTTTCCGCACCATCGCGCCTCCGATCTCCAGAGCCTGGGCCTTCCAGAAAATTTCCTGTGCTGCTTTGGATCGCGGCAGCGGTAGCGGGGCTTGTTCTGATCTCCGCCGGAGCGTGGGGCATTTGGAGCTATTTCCAGAAAAGCTAAACTCCCATCTCGTTCGCTCGATTAGCTCCCGATGTCAAAGCCGTTCCGACAGAAAAGCCCTTGCCGCCGGTGAAGAAGGGGTTCGCTCCAAAAAGCAAACAGAAACCTTTCAATGAAGATGTTTTGAAAAAAATACGACTTGAACAAGGGCGGCGCATTGAACATTGATGAGTTCCTCTATATTTGGTCTGGCCAATTCGATTATCTGGATGGCAATCACGACAGAAATCTGGATCAAAAAGAATGGCGACATCCAGCTGAAGCGCCCCCGAAGTTTGGTCGACTTGTTAGGAGAGGATTTGTTCGTATTTTGGGTTGGTTTCGTTGCATTGGGGAGCGTAGGCCGGAGGGCGAAGCGTAGCAAGACAGCGTGCCGCATACTCTCCCGGGGCCATTCCCCCAGCGAGGAATGCGGTTATTGATGGTTGTGTTCAGGCCCGCCGACGACCGCCGCAAAAAGCGCCGTGGCCGTAGCGACGGGAATATCGACAGGCAGGAGAATTGTTTTTCATGGAGTGGTTGCTGGGTTACTTGATCTCGGCAACGAGGGTTTCGCAGGCTTTGAGTTCGAGGGGTTGATCCAAGGCAAGGCGGATTTCGCTGCCGTTGACCGAGGTTTTGCCGGGCACCGCGCGGTCGCCGATTTTCACGGATGCTGTGGCGTCGGCCTTCGTGGCAGGCAGTCCAAACACCAGTTCGCGAATCTTCAACCGTCCGTAGTTGAGCTCGATGCGTTGAGACTGCACACCAGCGGCACGCTGCTGACGGAAGACACCCCACCCTTCCGCAGCGGTGAAGAACGAGACATGGTTCTCCGGCTGCCAGACCGGCTTGAAGGTAATGGACCCGCGCGGGCCGTCGTACTGGAATCCCTGCAGGGCCAGCAGGGCCGACCAACTGCTCATCGCGCGTCCATAGAAATCGCCGCACTCGTCCTCGCCCACCGGACTGCCGCAGCCGAACACGGTGGAGCCATTGTCCATGTGAACTTCGCCCTGCGCCCGCAAACGGCCGTCGTAGCGGTCGTGGATCGCCTTGATGATTTCGAGCCCCTCGTTGACCAGCCCGCTTTGAATCATGGCGACAGCCGCGGTGTATTCGAAGCCGCTCATGACCTCGTCGTGATACGCGATCATGTTGCCCGGAACGGCCCCTGGATGGGCAAACATCTGCCAACCGGTGTCCCCTTTTCCGAGGAAGTCCCGGAATCTCGTGGGGTAAGTGCCATGAACATCGGTAAATTTGTTCTTCTCGTGGATCTTCTTCAGTCCAGCCTTCGTGCGCTCCGTAGGGTAGATCTGGCCGAGCCCGAGCTGGTTGGCCCACCATTGGCCGAGCACCATGTCGATCGACACGGCATCGCCGATCACGCGCGTGCCGGGAAGGTTTTCCGTTTTCTCCGTGTAGTAGCTGAGCTCTTCGTTCCAAAGTTCGGCGTCCTGTTTCACGCGGGCGGTTTGGGCAAGGGCGGCGTAGCGCCTGCCCGCCTTGGCATCGCCCACGATTTCCCCCATGCGCGCGCTGGCTTCGAGTGCGGCGATGTAGAGCGAGCCGATCCACGGCGAGGTGCCGGAGAGATTGCAGTCGAGCGTGTTGTGATACGAGCCTGAGAGCATGCCATCCTCGTCCTTGTCATAGGTCGTGATGGCGTAATCCATCCCCTTGCGCGTCGTCTCCCAGACACTCTCGAGGAATGTGTCGTCGTTTGAGAGAAGGTGTTCCCGGTAAATGCCAAGGACAGCGCCGAAATGTCCATCAATCGCATTGAGATTCTGACCGTCGCGGGCGGTGAAAAGCCCTTCCGGAGACATGGTCTTCAGGTCCTGTGTTCTCAACAACCGGCCTAGCAGCCTGTCAGCTTTAAGAAACTGCCGATTCCAAATCTCGGGTTACGATTTTTTTGAAGTGCGTTGTCATGACCGGGTGGGGCTCTTTTTTATGGTATCGAGTTGCTTGAATTCCGTGTTTGGAGGTGATGAGGGCGGTTTTTAGCTTCG
>JBIPMC010000081.1:0-7449 GCA_044369345.1 Terrimicrobiaceae bacterium | reverse complement strand
CAATAGCGCCGCTTTTGGCCCGCCCGCCAACCTTGGAAGACAAATGGAGCGAGTTGGCCTGCGGAGGTTGCGCGATTTGAACTGGATTTCAGCCAGGGGAATTCACTTCAAAAGCCGGATTCGGGTTAATAGATTGAAAATTAGACAGGACAGATAGTCGTAATTTAATACAGTCATTTATCTGCCTTTCTAACTTTTATATAGCGGCTTAAGAGATTTATGCAAAATCACCGAGTGTAGGCGGCGGCGCGGGCGCGGTAGTCTTGAAATTCCGCGCGTGTGATCAATCCGTTGCCATTCTTGTCAGCGCCATCGAAGGGCAGGCTCATGGCTTTTCGGGCGACCGCGCTGGCTTTGGCGTCCTCGACAGTCAAGTAGCCTTTGCCCGTGACATCGATTTGGCGGAAGATCTCCTTCGAGCCGCCCGACGCGAGAAACTCCGCTTCGCTGATCGTGCCTTTGTGGTCGCCGTCCATCCAATAAAACGCCTGCTCGATCATCACCCCGCTGAACTCGTCTCGCGTGATTCGCCCATCGCCATTCTGGTCAGCCTTGTCGAAAAGCTCGTTGAGAGTGGGTGGGGGCGTGGGCCGTTTGGCATATGGAGCACAAGAGGCGAGAGCAAAAACACAGGCACCGATGGCGGTAAGGTGGAGAAATTTCATGCAAGGCAGATACCAAACACGCCGCTGGATTTGGTCAATACGGAAACCGACGATCGGCAAAAAGCCCATGAGAAAACCCACGCACCTGCGTTTTATGCATGGCCTACTTTGCCTCCGAGATTTCTCCTTGCCAAGTGCGAAGAACTATGGAATCTTAACCTCCTTCCAAAACTAGAAAAATAGAAAAAATGGCAAAAGCAGCAGCAGCAAATGAAGTGGACGGCCTTCGACTCCACGCGAAAGACACCGGAAGCGCCGATGTGCAAATCGCGCTTCTCACGAAACGCATTCAGAGTCTCACCGAGCATCTCAAAACCAACGCGAAGGACCATTCGTCCCGCCGTGGTTTGCTCAAACTCGTCGCCACCCGACGAAGCCTTCTTGATTACCTCAAGAACACGGCCTCCAACCGCTACGCGACGGTTCTCGAGAAACTCGACCTCCGCAAGTAAGCGAGAGTCCAAAAAATCTGACAGCCCCGGAAATCTCCGGGGCTTCTCACATTCCACCAACCCCTGCCGCCGCTCGGTGGCATTACCTACTATTAATTCCATGTCCCATACCTCCACTGCCCACGCGGGCAAAATTCCAATTGTTTTTGAATCCGGCAAACTCGCCAAACTTGCTGACGGTGCAGTCACGGTTCGATGCGGCGATACCGTTGTCATCGTCACTGCTGTCTCAGCGACCACAATCAAGGAAGGCCAAGATTTCTTCCCCCTGACCGTCGAATACAAGGAAAAGGCAGCTGCTGTCGGCAAATTCCCCGGAGGCTACTTCAAACGCGAGGGACGCCCCTCCGAAAAGGAAATCCTCACGGCGCGCATGACCGATCGACCGTTGCGCCCACTCTTTCCTAAGGGCTATCTCTACGACACCCAGATCATCACGCTCCTCCTGAGCGCCGATGGCCAGAACGACCCCGACATCCTTTCGATCAATGGAGCCTCCGCCGCGCTCTGCGTTTCCGACATTCCCTTTGCCGGACCGGTTGGAGCCGTGCGCGTGGGCCGCATCAACGGGCAGTTCGTCATCAACCCAACGCATGACGAGCGCGAGCACAGCGACTTCGACCTCGTCTATGTCGGCGACGGCGAAAAAGTCATCATGATCGAAGGCGCCGCGAACGAACTTCCTGAGGCCGATTTCAACGCCGGGCTCGATTTTGCCCGCGAGGCCGTGAAGCTCCTCGTTGCCGCCCAGCGCGAACTCGCTGCGGCCGTCGGCAAGGCGAAACGCTCCGTGCCGCTGTTTGAAGTGGACGCCTCTATTTTGGAAGTCGCCTACTCGGTTGCCGGCGATCGCATCGAAGCCGCCCTCTACACCAGCGGCAAAGTGAACCGCTCGAAAGCCGTCGGCGCGCTCCGCGAGGAAGTCGAAAAAGCCGTTCTTGGAAAATTCCCTTCCGCTTCGAAATTCGAGATCTCTCAGGCCTTCGATTACCTGCAGAAAAAAGCCTTCCGCATCTCGATCCTCGACCGCAAGCAACGCTGCGACGGCCGTGGACTCCACGACATCCGTCCGCTCTCCGGCGATGTCGGCCTCCTGCCCCGCACTCATGGCAGCGCGCTCTTCGCACGCGGCGAGACACAAGCTCTCGGCATTGCGACCCTCGCGCCCGCCGAAGAGGCCCAGATGATTGATTCCTACGGCGGTGGCGCGGACACGAAGCGCTTCATGCTTCACTACAACTTCCCGCCCTTCAGCGTCGGCGAAACCGGTCGCTTCGGTGGACAAAACCGCCGCGAGATCGGCCATGGCGCCCTCGCCGAGCGCTCGATCGAGCCAGTTGTGCCGAGCGAAAAGGATTTTCCCTACGCGCTCCGTGTCGTGAGTGAAGTCATGGAATCCAATGGCTCCACCTCGATGGCCAGCGTTTGCGCCGGCGTGCTCGCCCTCATGGACGCGGGCGTTCCGCTCCGGCGCCCCGTCGGCGGCATTTCCGTTGGACTCGTCACCGAATACGACGGCGACTTTCTTAAGCGCTACACCACGCTCACCGACATCATCGGCAGCGAAGACCACTTCGGCGACATGGACTTCAAGCTCTGTGGAACCACTGAAGGCGTCACCGGCTTCCAGCTCGACCTCAAGCTTCCCGGTATTTCCCACGAGATCATGTTCGAAGCAGTGGCCGAAGCCAAAGCCGCCCGCACGAAGGTTCTGGAGGTCATGAACAGCGTCCTTGCCGCCCCCCGCGCCGAACTCAGCCCTTATGCGCCGCGCATAGAGACGATCCGCATCAACCCCGACAAGATCGGCCTCATCATTGGTCCTGGCGGCAAGACCATCAAAGGCATCGTTGCGGAGACTGGAGCCGAGATCAACATTGAGGACGACGGTTCGGTCCACATCTACTCGAACAACGGCGACAGCCTGAAGCGCGCGAAGGAAATCATCCTTGGTATGACCAAGGAAATCACGATTGGCGAGCTCTACCAAGGCACCGTCGTTTCGATCAAGGAATTCGGCGCCTTCGTCGAGGTTCTGCCCGGCAAAGACGGCCTTTGCCACATCTCCGAACTCGCGGACTTCCGCGTGAACAAGGTGGAGGATGTCGTCAAAATGGGCGACTCGATCTGGGTCAAATGCATCGGCGTGGATGACAAAGGCCGCGTGAAGCTCAGCCGCAAAGCGGCGATGAAAGAGCGCGACGCAGCCGCTGCGACAGCCTGATTCCAACCAAATCCTTACACGCCCCGTTTCTTCTTCGGAAAAGCGGGGCGTTTTTTTTGCCAAAATTCCGAGACCCGGAGGTGGGTGGGTTTGACTTCAACGCACCATCCACCTAAGAAAAGAAAACTTATTTTTCATGGAAGAAGTTTCCCCTTACTCAATCGCCGGACTTACCCATGTGGACCAGTATTTAGCCGTTGCCAAGGAATCCAGCGCGTCGGACATCCACCTGAGCGTGAATTCCAAGCCCATCTGGAGGCGATTTGGAATTCTCGAGCCGATCTGGCAACAGGCCTCGCCGCTGACCCCGCAAAACACGGAAACCCTCGCGATGGGCTTTTTGACCCATCCTCAAAAGGAGCAACTCGCCTCGCGCGGAGATGTGGATTTCGCATACTCCACCGGGATCGGGCGCTTCCGCGCAAGCGTTGTCCGCCAACGGACCGGCTACGACCTTGTATTCCGGATTATCAGCGACAAGGTCCGCACAATGGAGGAACTCGGCCTGCCCGAGCAGTTGCGGCTCCTTACGGAATTCCACAACGGCCTTGTGCTTGTAACCGGATCCGTGGGCTGCGGCAAAAGCACAACGCTCGCCGCGCTGGTGGACCAGATTAACCGTTCGCGCCACGACCACATCATCACCCTTGAAGATCCGATCGAATACATCATTCCGTCGAGCGGTTGTCATGTCACTCAGCGAGAAGTCCACACTCATACCAAATCCTTCGCCAACGCCCTGCGCGGCGCGCTCCGCGAAGATCCCGATGTCATCATGGTCGGCGAAATGCGCGACCTCGAAACAATCTCGCTGGCCATCACCGCCTCGGAGACCGGCCACCTTGTTCTCGGCACGCTTCACACTAGCAACGCGGGGCGCACCCTCGACCGGCTGCTCGATGTTTTTCCGAACGACCAGCGCGACCAAATCCGAATCATGGTGAGCGAGTCCCTGCGCGGCATCATTTCTCAACAACTCGTTCCCCGCGCCGACGGAAACGGTCGCGCCCTTGCGATCGAAATCCTCATGAACACCCCAGCGATCGGCAATGTCATCCGCGAGGGCAAAACCTTCATGCTCCCCGGCATTATCCAAACCGGAAAAAAACTCGGCATGAAACTCATGGATGACTCGCTGATCGAGTTGTTCCAGGCCGGAATTATCACCGCCGAGGAAGCCGTCTATCGCGCCGAGCAAAAAGCCGACATGATAAAAATCACCGGATACAACTGACATGGCCTACATCGACCAGTTTTTTCAGGTTCTCATCGACAGCGGGGCCTCCGACCTCCACCTTGCCGAGGGCCAGTCGCCAAAAATCCGCCGTCATGGCGAGATCGTACCGATCCGCGAGGAGGCCCTCACACAGGAGGAAATGAGCTACATGCTCAGCGAAATTTGCACGCCCGAGCGCTGGCAGCGCTTCGAGGAAATCGGCGACCTCGATTTCGCCTACGAGATGAACGAGGACAACCGCTTTCGCTGCAACTACCTCAAGCAAACCCACGGCTACGGCGCGGTGTTCCGGATCATCCCGACCAAAATCAAAACGCTTGAGGATCTGAAGGTGCCTGAAATTATCAAAACCTTCGGCCACATGCGCGGCGGCATCGTGCTCGTTACCGGCCCCACCGGCTCGGGAAAAAGCACCACACTCGCGGCGCTCATCGACTACATCAATTCCAACCTCTCCCGCCACATCGTCACCATCGAGGAGCCGATCGAATTCGTTCACCGAAATAAAAAAAGCATTATCACCCAGCGCGAGGTTCCCGAGCACGCTGCATCATTCCCAGCAGGACTAAAAGCCGCCCTGCGCGAGGATGCCGATATCGTTCTTGTCGGCGAAATGCGCGATCTCGAAACGATCTCCCTCGCCCTGACCGCAGCCGAGACCGGGCTTTTGGTTTTCGGAACCCTCCACACGAACAACGCCCGCAAGACCGTGGACCGCATGATCGATGTGTTCCCGAGCGACCAGCAGGCGCAGGTGCGAACTATGCTCGCCGCTTCGTTGCGCGGAGTTGTCGCCCAGCTCCTGATGAAAAAGCAGGACGGCTCGGGCCGCGTGGCCGTGAACGAAATCCTCGTCGTAAACAATGCCGTCGCCGCCATCGTGCGCGAAGGCGCGACCCAAAAGCTCCAGGATGTAATCGTGGCCGGAAAGAGCCAGGGAATGCAGTTCATGGACGACGCCATCTGGGAGCATCTCCTCGCCGGAAATGTCGGCCCGCAGGAAGCCTACATGAAGGCCATCGACAAATCGCGTTTCCAAGCCTTCCTCCCACCCGAAGACGCCGCCCTCGCCAACGCCGCCGGCGCAGGCGACGATCCGTCGCAAGCCGCCAAGTCCGGCAAGGCCCCGCTCAAAGCCCGCTGAGGCAAACTCTCAACTCCGGCGGTTGAGTTCCCAGAGCTTGAAGTATTTCAAGTAAACTGACACCGCCTCCATGCAGGCGACGAGAAAGCCGGGGAGACCTTCTCGCCAACCCTTGCGCAGAATGTAGAATTTCAAAAAACGCGCCTTGGGTTTGAGTAAAAGATCGGCGAATCCGGCGTGGTGACCTTTTGCACAGAGAGAACGCGCAGCGGCGGTGGTGTGAGAATTCATCCGGGCGACCTGATCGGCGATATCGCGGTAGGTGTAATGACGCAACTCCCCGCGAAGCCGTGAGACCGAACCTTGGACGCGGGCATGTTCATGGGGCTCCTCCCCATGCCAGGTGACTTTCTCGCGCCGGGCCAGACGCAAGCGCCATTCGGGATGCCAGCCTCCGCGCCGCCACCAGCGGCCCAGATAAAAAACCACACGCAGAAGTTCAAACCCATCCTCGCGCACAGAGCCTTCAACATTGCGGCGGAGAATGGTTTGGATTTCATCGCGGAGTTCCGGAGAGACCTCCTCGTCTGCATCGAGATTGAGAATCCAAGGTTGTGAACAAAGAGACAAACCGTAGGCCTTTTGTTCAACATAACCGGACCAGTCGCGATGCAGGACTCGGCATCCGTGCCTTGAACACATTTCGAGCGTCCCATCGGTCGAACCGGAATCAACGACCACGATCTCATCGCACCAAGCAAGGCTGGCCAGGCAGCGCTCCATATTGGCGGCCTCGTTTTTGCAAACGACAAAAGCGGAAATTCCCGAGGCTTTTCCGCTCATGCTTGCTTGGATTGCTCCCAAATGCGGTCCAGTTCCTCGAGCGAGGCGCCCTCGACCTCGCGGCCGTCAGCACGGAGGGTTTTTTCGATATGGCGGAAGCGCGAGAGGAAGCGTTTGTTCGCCCCGGAAAGGGCGGTTTCTGCATCCACTCCCAACTTGCGGGCGAGGTTCACGGCCGAGAAAAGCAAATCGCCGATCTCCGCCTCGATGGCGGCCGGATCGTTTTGGAAAACGGCCTCTCGGATTTCAGCGATCTCCTCGGTGAGTTTTTCATAAACCGGCTCGACTTCGGGCCAATCAAAACCGACACGCGCGGCTTTTTTTTGGAGGTTTTGTCCGCGCAGCAACGCGGGCAGCGATGTAGATACTCCATCCAAAACCCCGGCGCCCCCCCCCTTTTCCTCGCGCTTGATTTTCTCCCACTGCTTGAGCACCGCCACCGAATCAGCCGCGATCTTGTCGCCGAAAACATGCGGGTGCCGACGGACCATTTTTTCGGAAACGGCAAAGGCGATTTCGTCGAGGGTAAAAGCCCCACGCTCGTCGGCCAATTGCGCATGCATCACGACCAGCAGCAGGAGATCGCCCAATTCATCGCGGAGATTGGCATCGTCGGAGCGCTCGATCGCATCAATGACCTCGTGGCATTCTTCGATTAAGGAAGATCGGAGGGTAGAATGGGTTTGTTCGCGGTCCCACGGGCATCCATCCGGCGCACGGAGGCGGGCAACGATTTGCTTGAGGCGGGTCAGATTTTCCATAGCGAGGGATTGGAGTGGCCGAACTCATTGATCTCCTCGCTGGAGGTTCGCATGACAAGAATAAGAAGCAGCGCGATGGCGATGATTGTTCCGAGGTAAAATCCGAATGCAAGCCAAGCGGGAAGTTGATGCACGGCAAGAGCGTGGTAAAAATCGCTGAACGAGTGGATCGGCTGCGGCGTG
>JBIPMC010000080.1:0-7457 GCA_044369345.1 Terrimicrobiaceae bacterium | reverse complement strand
CCTTGGGCAGATCAGCCAAAACCTCGCCATTTCGGGAAATCAAAACATCGCGGGCGTCCCAGCGTTTCGTGATCGCCGCAATCGCCAAACCCTCGGGGATTTTGGTCGGCAGATCCTTGAGACTGTGGACCGCAAAATCAGCCTCGCCATTAAGCAAGCTGGTATCGAGTTCCTTCGTGAAAAGCCCCTTGTCGCCGATCTTGGCGAGCGGGACATCGAGGATTTTATCGCCCGTGGTTTTGATCGTGAGCGTCTCGAATCGCGCCTCGGGAAACCGTTTTTCGAGTTCGGTCCTCACCCAATTCGTTTGCCAGAGAGCCAACTCGCTGCCGCGCGTGGCGATTCGGAATTCCCGGTTCATTGCGCGCAGAACGCTAGGTGGAGACTTCGGAAGTTCAACCCGAAAACCTCGGATCTTGCGGGTTACAAGGAGGCCTCAAGGTGGTCCAGCACCTGAGAAAAGGGAACAGATTCCAGCCGTCCAAAGGCGTCGTGACGCGTGAGGCGGTCGCGCGTTGTGGCGGGACTCGTGATGCCGCAGAGGAAGCGGGCCAGCGCCCTTTTGCCGCGAAGAGCCGCGTGAGCTTCCTTGCAGAGAGCTTGAATGGCAGCGATGTCGGAAGCCGTAATTTCCGGAGCGGGAGCTGACGGCAGGGGCTTGGCAACCGCGCCTTCGCAGGCTCCGCAGTGACCGCATGGTTCCTCCATCGACTCGCCAAAGTAAGCGAGAAGTCGTGCGGTCAGGCAACCGGGGTCGGTGGTAAAGGCGACCATGCCATCCAACCTCCCGAGATCCCTAGCCTCACGCTTGGTGAAAAGCTCGAAAAGCCAGGAAGCCACGGAATGCGGGGTTCGTTCTTTCGCGGCGGGGAGAAGTTTAAATCGGTGTCGGAGCCCAGCAGGCTTTAATTCGATATCGCCGGATTCCTCGAGAAATCGGAGGGCTTTCACGATGCGCTCCCTGGTTTCTCCAAGTGTTTCGGCGGACTGGTCGACATCCAGTGTGAGGAGGCGGGTTCCGCGCTTGGCCGAGTCAAAGAGGGATTTCAGAAAACGCTGACGGGACGCCGTGTGACCGGCGATGACACGATCCTCGGGGTGCCGAAACGCAATTTGGAAGCGCGAGTGAAACATTCCCGCCGGCTCGAGAATGCGTTCCTTTTCCAAATGGGCGATCACCGTTTCCAAAACAAGTTGCCGAATGTCCGTGGTGCGCGAAAGGTCATATCGGCTGATGTCGAACTCCTCGCCTTGGCGTAGCAAATGGTCCACCAACCGGCGAAGCGAGGCCTCATCCGGCGTGTCGCCCAGAATGAAATTGCGGAGCACGATGAGGTCATCCGCGCAGGCAAGGATTTCGCAACGGGAAGGCAAACCGTCTCGGCCCGCGCGGCCGATTTCCTGCTGATAATTCTCCAGTGTCTTCGGCAGGTTGAAATGAATCACCGTGCGGATGTCGGCCTTGTCAATGCCCATACCGAACGCAATTGTGGCGACAATGATATCGCACCGCCCCTGCATGAAGTCGTCCTGGGCCGAAGCACGCACCTCGTCGGCCATGCCTGCGTGGTAGGCCCTCGCGGAGAGACCGCAGGATTTCAAATGCTCGGCGACATTTTCGGCCGTGTGCTGGAGGGTCACATAAACGATGGCGGGATGGCGGGTTTTCTCGCGGAGGCGCTCCACGAGCAGATCCAACCGCTCCTCATCGGAAGCGGGTGTGACATGGATCGAGAGGTTGCGGCGATGGAACGAGGTGATGGTGCAGTCCGCCTTGCGAATGCGGAAGCCTTTGCGGATTTCCTCGGCTACGGTTGGTGTCGCTGTCGCAGTGAGCGCCAGCACGCGAGGGATGCGGAGTTTTTTTGCCAGAGCCGCAAGACGCAAGTAGTCCGGCCGGAAATTGTGACCCCACTCGGAAATGCAATGCGCCTCGTCGATCGCCAGCAGGCTGGGCGGGTTTTTGCGAAGACGCGCGACGAAAGCTTCGCTGGCAAACCGCTCCGGCGCGACATAGAGCAACTTCAGGGCACCTTCGGAAATGGCCGCGAGCACCTCCGCGTTCTGCTCGGCCGTAAGCGTCGAATCGAACCGCACGGCCGGGATTCCGCGTTTTCGGAGGGCATCGACCTGATCCTTCATTAGCGCGATCAAGGGCGAAACCACGACGGTGAGCCCGTCGAGAAGCACTGCCGGAAGTTGGTAGCAAAGAGACTTCCCGGCGCCCGTTGGAAAAATTGCCAGCACATGGCGTCCCTCGAGGAGCGTTTCCATCACGCGCCGCTGCCCCCCACGAAACTCTGAATGTCCAAAGTTTCGCTCCAAAGCCCCCTCCAAATCCCAACTGCTCACCATGCCTTATATTCAAGCGAAGAGGCAATCCCCACGCAAACCATGCCCTCCACACTGGCTTATTATTTTGAGCATCAAGAAATCCAACCCACTGAAAAAAAGGGTGGTGGGCAGAACTGGATTCGAACCAGTGAAGGCGTAAGCCAGCGGATTTACAGTCCGCCCCGTTTGGCCACTTCGGTATCTACCCTAGAGTGATTCGCGAAGGCTACCGGATTGCGGTGGCTTGGTCGCGAAGGGTAAGTACTATGGATTTGATACGAATTTTGGGCAAGGGAAAATCGTCGCTATTTGTCGGGGACTTGCTGATTTCTTCCAAAACATCCAAGCCTTCGAGCACGGTGCCGAAGATGGTGTATTGACCGTCTAGCTGGGGCATGGGTGCGAGGCATACATAAAACTGGCTGCCGTTCGAGTTTTTGGCGGGGTTGATTTTGTCGGGGAGGCGGGCCATGGCGATGGAGCCTTTCGCGTGCTTGAGTCGGATTTCCGCAGGAAGCGTCCACCCCGGGCCGCCAGTGCCGGTTTTGTCACCTTTCCCCCAACGGGTGCCGGGATCGCCGGTCTGGACGAGCTTGCCGGGGAAGGCACGGTGGAAGCGGAGGCCGTTGTAGAATTTTTTTTGGATGAGCTTTTTGAAGTTCTCGACGGTGTATGGCGCGGAATCGTCGTGGAGGCCGATGACGACTTGGCGGGGTTGTTTTTCCTTTGGGAATTGGATTTGGAGGACGGCGACTTCGGGACCGAGATTGGCGGCGGCAAGAGGAAGTGCGGCGAGGAGGGAGATGAAAAGGGCGGCGGCGTGTGTTTTCATAGAATGGGAAATTCCCGGCGTTCAACTTCGCCCAGCACGCGGCCGGTTTCGTCAGCGACTTCGAAGCTCGGGAGGCTTTCAAACTGGCGGTTGAGATAGCCGAGGGCGACGGTTTGCGCCATGACAAAATGGCGGGTGTGACTGGTCAACTGGCCCGCTGTGGTAGCGGCATCGCCAGCCGGGCGGAGGGAAAGGAAAACTCCTACTGGAAGGTCGGAGGCACCGAGAAATCCGTGGAGGCGCTTGTTCACTCGGCCGACGCTTTTCAGGCGGGATACGGTTTCTTGTCCAACATAGCAGCCTTTGTTGAAATCAACCGCACGCTCTTCGAGGCGGGCTTCTGGCGGCAAGGTGTCTTCGGTGAGTTCGCATCCCCAAAGCGGAACGCCATGAATGATGCGGAGGAGTTCGATTTCTCCGGGAGAAAATTCGGGGATGGCGCCGGGTTTTTTGGAGGTGTCGCAAGCGGCGATGCCGATGCGGTTGATGGCGAGGTTGTGAGCATCGCTTCGGGCATGACCTGCCGGGCCCTCCTGGGCGTTTGTTTGTGCGGGGGCAAGGAGGTGGTAGATCGGTTGCAGCAGATCGATTGGTAGGAGTTCGACATCATCGGCGATGATGTAGCGCTCGAGGCGGGCTTGGATGATTTCGCCGAGTTCGGCCGGGCCTTCGATGATGAGGGAATCGCTTTGGCACCAGATTTGGAGCGGAGCACAGAGCTTGCCTTTCGGTGTGAGGAGACAGGCGGGGCGGGCTTTGCCGGGCGAAAGGCGAGTAATGTCGATGCTGACTTGGCCGTTGAGATAGCGTATGGCGTCGGGGCCGCGAAGTTCGAAGCGGGCTCGATTGGCAACCTGAAAAAATCCCTCCGGTGCGGAGAGGTTCATGGCTTTCGGCCGAGGAGTCCCCAGAGGTTCGAGAGTCGGTGTGGCGCGCGGGGGGCTTCTGTTTGGTCGACTTGAGCTGCTTCTGGAGCGCGTTCCGGGGCCGAAGAGATGCGACCGGTGTAACCGTAGAAGCGCGAGACGACCGAAAAATCCTCTTCGCCCCAACCGCGCTGGAGACCGGCCATGGCCATTCCAGCAAAGGCCGAGGCGGCGGGAAGTTCGACATCTTTTTCCTCCGCCATGGCGAGAGCGATCTGGATGTCTTTGAACATATTTTTAAGCGAGAAGCGCGGCTCGAAATCGCCACCGAGAATACCGCGCAGTTTCATATCGATGACGCCGGAGCGGGCGGCGTTGTTTTCGAGAGCCAAGGAAAGTTTGGAAAGATCGACTTCATGCCGGTCGAGCAAAGCCAGGGCTTCCGCAAGAGCAGCGACTTGCGTGGCGGAAATCACATTTGTGGCGACTTTCAGGGCCGAGGCGTGGCCGATGTCTCCAATGTGGAGGATTTGTTTTGCGGAGGCTTCGAGGACGGGACGCGCGGTTTCCAGAACCTCCCCCTCGCCGCCGATGTAATAAACCAACTCCCCTCGCCCGGCGGCGTCACGACTGCCGGTGAACGGGGCGTCGAGGAATACGGCTTGGCGGTCCTTGACGATTTTGGCGGCCTCGAGGGTTTCGGCTGGCGAAACGGTGGAGTGATTGATCACGACATGGGCCGGTGTGAGGGCCGGGGCCATGTTATGGATCACTGAGAGCAACGCTTCGCCGTTCGTTACGAAAATCTGAATGAACCTTGAAGCCTCGGCCACCTCAGCCGGGGAGCTTAGGAAATTCGGTTCGGGCCGGACAGTGCGGTTCCAAAGCCAGACTTGATGGCCCGCACGCCGCAAATTGGGGACGACGCGCGCGCCGATGATCCCCAGCCCAATGACGCCGACGGCCGAGTTCTGAGGCTTTTCGGCGGTCATTCGGAGTTACTTCGAGGCGGGTTGGGTGGCGGTTGCCGGAGCGGGGTCAATCGCAGGCAGGAAGGTCTGAACTTTAGCCGAGTCTTTAAGATCTTTCATCACCTTCTGTATGGCTTCACGCTGGCGCATGTTTTTGAGGTAGGAGGTGATTTGGTCGTCCACTTCACCAAAGGGCAGGGTGCCGGCTGCCTTCTTATCGGTGACTTTGATAACATGCCATCCGAACTGGGTCTTCACGGGTTCGCTGATGTCGTTGGGCTTTTGGGCAAAAGCGGCATTGGCGAATTCAGGCACCATACGGTCTTTCGAGAAGAAGCCGAGGTCGCCACCGGATTCCTTGGCCCCGGGCTCCTCAGAGAGTTCTTTCGCGAGCGTGGTGAAATCCTCGCCGGCCTTGGCGCGGGCGGCAGCTTTTTTGGCAGCCTCTTCTTTTTGCTTCACGACATCGGCCGGGGCGTCGCCATCAACCATGAAAAGGATGTGGCTGGCCTTGACGGTTTCAGGTTGTTCGAACTCCTTGAGGTTCGTTTCATAGAAAGATTTGGCATCTGCTTCGCTCACTTCCGGAGCCTTGATTTGGGACTCCATCCAGCGGCGGATTTTCAACTCCTCGCGGACATCGTTTTGGAGTTTTTCTGGAGTCATACCCGCCTGCTTCATCTGGGCGTCAAAAATCGCCTCGTCAGGAAACTGGGATTTAAATTTTTTGATTTCCTCTTCCACATCCTGGTTGGAAACCTCCTCTTTGGAAGCGGCTCCGAGCAGAAGTTGGCGGTCGATCAGGTCGTTCAAAAGCTGGGTATAGCCTCCGAGTTGCTCGGTTTTGGAGAGGTCGGCGATCTTCATTCCGGTGGACTGGATAGAGGCGTCAAAAATGTCCTGAAGCTGGGCGCGGGTGATGTCTTTTCCATTGACGGTGGCGACCACCTCGGGGAGTTCGATTGGCTTGGACTCGGCTGATTGCTGGGCGGCGGGAGCTTCTGGATCCGCGGGTTTGGACTCGGGCGGTGCTGGAGTCGCAGCTGGTGCTGCCTGTGCGGGGGCCGCAGCGGCCGGGGTGGTTTCAGGCTTGGGGGCGGATTCCGCTGGGGCCTTGGGTTTGCAGGCCGGGATCGCGAGCAGACCGGTGGCAATGGCGGCGGTGAGCGTGACGCGGGTGGTTTGGTATTTGATCATAAAGTGGGTTGGAACCGGCTTTCTTCTCACGCCATGGGAGTAAATGCCACTTTTTTCTGAGCCAAAAACCCAGGTTTAGCCCCCATCTGCTGGCGATCAGGCGGCGGTGAGGGCGAAGCGTTCGGAGCCAAGGAGGCCGGATTTTTCGAGGAAATAATCGTAGCCGCCGGGGTAGGAGGCGACTTGGCCGGCATTGATGTGGAGGATCCGGTTGGCGAGTTTCCGGATGAAGTGTACATCGTGCGAAATGAACACGAGCGTGCCTTCGTAGGCTTCGAGCGCGAGGACAAGGGATTCGACAGTGAGGATGTCGAGGTGCGTGGTCGGTTCGTCCATCAAAAGGAGGTTCGGGGGATTGACGAGAAACTTGACGAGATTGAGGCGGGTTTTTTCGCCTCCGCTAAGGACGGCGGTTTTTTTCAGGATGTCGTCGCGTTTAAAAAGAAATGAGCCGAGGATACTGCGGGCCTCGTCTTCGCGCAGGGTGCCGTTTGTGGAGAGGATTTCGTCAAGGAGAGAGTTGTTGGGATTCAGCGTGGCCGCGCGGTGCTGGCTGAAATAGCCGATCTTCGAGTTGCTGCCATAGGTGCATTTCCCCTTCTGAAATTCGACTTCGCCCGCGAGGATTTTCAGGAGGGTGGATTTGCCCGCGCCATTGGGGCCGACAAGAGCCACGCGCTCGCCGCGCTCGATCTGGAGGTCGAGGCCTCGATAGACGACATGGTTGCCGTAAGCCATGTGGACTCCCTCAAGAAGCACGGAACGCTGACCGCCGCGCTCGGGCTGAGGGATTCGGAAGCGGAAGGGTTTTTTTGGAGGCTCGGGGCGTTCGATTTTTTCCATGCGCTCGATCTGCTTGAGCTTGCTTTGGGCCTGGGCGGCCTTCGAAGAGACAGAACGGAAGCGGTCGGCGAATTCTTGGAGCGCAGTGATTTCCTTTTGCTGGTTTTTATAGGCGGCGGCTTGGACCTCGTAGTTGCGCTCGCGCTGCTCCATCGCGGCGGTGTAGTTGCCCGCGTAGTGGACGAGTTTTTTATTCGAGATTTCATAAACGCCGTCGATGAGGGTGTCCATGAACTCAAGGTCGTGGGAGATCAGCAGGAGGGCGCTGGAGCAGTTTTTGAGATACTGCTGGAGCCAGAGTAGCGAGAGAAGGTCGAGGTGGTTGGTGGGCTCGTCCAAGAGGAGGAGGTCCGGCTCCATGACGAGTAGGCGGGCGAGGTGGGCGCGCATGACCCAACCGCCGCTGAGTTCCTT
>JBIPMC010000079.1:0-7464 GCA_044369345.1 Terrimicrobiaceae bacterium | reverse complement strand
GCCATCAGAGCGCGCTCGGGGATGGCCATCTCGAGTTTGAGATTTGTGGCGGAGGATCCGAGGTTGATCGCAATCGCGCCGACAACGCCAATGGCATAGAGACCGGCGAGGCTGTCGAAATTATCGGTTAGCAACAGAATCAAAATCGGCAGCGCAATCGAGATGGCGAGCGGAAGTTTGGGAACGCCAAAGGAGTTCAGCTTCGAGAAGGATTTCGGCATGTCGCCTTCGCGGGACATCATGAAAAGCAGGCCAAGCTGAGCGGCCACGGCGGTGTTTACCGCACTCAAAAGGAGCAGGGCGAAAACCACGCCAACGACCAACCCGAACCCCTGGCCAATCAGCGGCCCGAAAGCCATCGCGGCGTATTGCTCGGCCGCGAAGCGGAGCATGTCCTCCTTGCGCTCGACCATCTGCGGCGCGAGGGAGGGAGAAAGCGACAGCATCGCCCAGCCTAGAAGGAGCGTGCCAACCGAAACCTCGAGCGCCACGGGAATGATCGCCTTCGCCGAGGTTTTGCCCACGCGAGGGTGGCCGATGGGGGAGTTTTTGTCGGGCTTCAGCGTTCCGGTGAGGTTCGCGATGGCCTCGACGCCGCTCAAGGCGAGGATCACTCCCACGAATGAAACCCAGATGTGGCTCGCGGATCCGTGGAGCGGCTCCAGGTTTTCAAAGGTTAAATGAGGAACCGCGAGCACGATGATGGCGAGGATCACCACGAGGGTTGGCAAAGCCAGCGCCACCGCGAAACTGCCGCTGTGTTTTGGTCCGAGATAATTGAGCGCACCGATCAGCAGGATCACGCCGATCGTCGAGACCATGATGTAATCCTTCGGCACGCCGAGGTAGCTCAGCGCCGCCCAACCGCTCAACGCCGCCGTGACCGTGAGGTCTGCCACCAGCAGGAGCGCGGCCACGACCGAGAGGACTTTTCCGTGAACCCCCGCCGAGGAATAAACGCCGCCGCCATCCGGGAAGCAGCGGCAGATGACGATGTAGTTTAGCCCGACCAGAAGCGTGAGGGCGCAAACGGCAATGATGACCGGAAACGACGAAAACCCCGTTGCCGCAAACGCGAGTCCCAGCACATAGGCTTTGCTGGTTCCCCAATCGCCATAAAGGAGTGCTGCGGCCCGTTGCCAATCGAGATTGCGCGGACGCTGAATGGAAATGTTGTCCAAGTGACTGGGGATTTGAGTGGAGAGGCGGCGGGCGTTCAAATCAATTTTTGCGCCCCTCTGCCTTGCGGACTCGCTGGCCGGGTGGCAGTCTGACGCGCTTCTGGATGTTTGAGATTAAGGAAAAGGCGAAAATGGTCGAGCGCGCCCTGCTCGTCGGGGCCTACACGCGCGAAGAGGAACGCGCGGAGGCGGACAGTTTGCTCGAGGAGCTCGCCGAGCTGGTCCACACGCTCGGCATCCCGATCGTCGGCCGAGAACTCGTCCACCACCGCGAAAACCATGCGCGGTTTCTGATGGGCTCGGGCAAGGCCGAGGAAGTCGCCGACCGCGCGAAGGCGCTCGGGGCGGATGTCGTCATTTTCGACAACGAACTCACGCCCTCGCAGCAGAGGAATTGGGAAAAACTCACCGCCATCCTCGTGATCGACCGCCAGGAGGTGATTCTCGATATCTTCGCGAAGCGCGCGCACACCCGCGAAGCGCGGCTACAGGTCGACCTCGCGCGGATGGAATATTCCCTCCCCCGACTCGTTCGCGCTTGGACGCACCTCGGCAAGCAAGGTGGTGGCATCGGCTCCAAGGGCGAAGGCGAGTCTCAGCTCGAGCAGGACAAACGCAAAATTCGCGGCCAAATCGACCGCCTCAAGCGTGACCTCGCCGCTGTGAAACGCCAGCGCGCCACCCAGCGCAAGGACCGCAAACGCGCCCCGGTGCCGAACGCCGCGATCGTCGGCTACACGAACGCCGGCAAATCCTCCCTCCTCCGCGCCCTCACCGGCGCCCAAGTGCTCGTGGAGGACAAACTCTTCGCCACGCTCGACACCACCACGCGCAAAATCGAACTCCCAAACAACCAACCGCTCCTGCTCACCGACACCGTGGGTTTTGTCCGCAAGCTCCCGCACGGCCTAGTCGAGGCCTTCAATGCCACTCTCGAAGAGGCAGTGCTCAGCGATTTCCTCGTCCATGTTCTCGATGCCAGCCAGCCCGAGGTTTTGGAATTTTATGAGACGACCCGCTCCGTCCTCGCCGAACTCGGCGCCGACTCGCGCCGCACGCTCGTGGTCTTCAACAAAATCGACCGCATCTCGGATCCCGACACGATCCGCGCCCTGCGCGACAGGTTTCCCGACTCGGTTTTCATTTCGGCAAGGACCGGCGCGGGCCTGAGCGACCTCGTCGCCCGCATCTCGGAGTTCGTGGCCGACGATCTCTTGACCATGGAACTCCGCATCCCCCAATCCCGTGCCGACCTCATCGCCCGCCTGCACCGCGACGCTGACATTCGCCACACCGAATACGACGGCAACGATGTCCTCCTCCGCGCACGCCTCGCCCCCCGCGCCGCGAAGGCTTATGAGGAGTTTCGGGAGGGGTGAGTCTGCTGAATCAGCCTACAAACCACCTACTGCTCGCCACGCCGGCTTCCGTCATCGCCCGGCCGGATTTTTTCCCAAAGAGTCTTGAGCTGGCTCAGGGATATGGTCGATCTCAACCGCTCCGGCTCGATCTCCTGCCAGTGCGGGTTTCCGCGACGGGCAACGGCATGACGAAAGACATAATTCGGATGCTGCCCCATTCGCAGATCGCTGAGGATCAATTGATCGTCTTCGATGGAAGCTCCCACGAACCCTCCGCAGAACCAAACGAGACGCCTTACGGATGGAAAATTCCCGGCCGATGCGAGGATTTCGTCCCGGGAGGGATGGAAGTCAAAATCCATGGCCTGTTTTTTCGCCACCAACGAATTCAAGCCCTCGAAGTGCCCACCCTCCGTGCGCGCGACTACTTTCCAGAGCAGCGTATTGAAAGGCGTCGGCGTGACGAATAGCCGCGCGCCCTGAATTCCCGTAGCGTCGAGGCTCTCTCTCGCATTCTGGGTGACGATGGCTTTAGCCGTCCACGACCACCCCAAATACAGGGAGCTTAAAACCAATCCTGCCGCGAGCCATCGGCCTGCAGCCCGGGAAGCGGGCCGGATCATCACCGCCAGCATGCCCGCCAAGAGCGGGAGCGAGTAAAGCGGATCAATAATGAAAATGGTGGCCCACGAAACCGGCGTCCAACCCATCGGCCAGAAAAGTTGCGTCCCATAGGCCGTGTGCGCATCGAGAAGCGGATGCGTCAGCAAAGCCAGCAGGATTGCCGCCAACCAGCGTAACGGAGCCTGCCTGACGGGCGTCCAATTTTTCAAAACCAGCCAAAGAACGACTCCGGCGAGCGCCAACACAGCCAGCGAGTGGCTGAAGCCGCGGTGCATCGTGAAATTGGCTACAGGATCGCCATAATCCAGCAACACATCCAAGTCAGGCAGTGTTCCGAGCACTGCTCCGATTACTGCCGCCTGCCGTCGCTGCGGCGCGGGAACACAGGCCGCCGCCACGCAGGATCCCAAGGCAATCTGGGTAAGAGAATCCATGCCGGTAAAAATCAGCCGCTACCCGAAAACACGCTGGATACTTTTCACGGAGTCGAAATGCGGATCCCGTGAAAGAACCGGCTGCTCCTCAAAGCCGCTATCGCGTTCATTGCCAGGAGGAGTCTGTCGGGGCTGGCGGTCTTCACGAGCCTTAGATACGGCGGGGCTTTGTTGGAGTCAACGATGGCAGCAGCCCTCTGAGCACTGTTCCCTTTTGACAACGCAAGGCGGCACGGACACTTTGACGGGCGCGATGCCAAATCGATTCAGGGAGTCCAATGCGGCCGATCCGCGCCAAACCCAGGCTGGGGATGCGCTGAAGCATCTCCACGAGGCCGAATACTCCAAAACCTCGGCCACGACGGCGAGCCTCGCGGGGGCGTTGCGGCTGAGTCTCGAGCGAGCAGGAGAGATTTTTGGCAAACTGGCGCGCGAGGGTTTGGCGAAGTCCGATGGACAGGGCATCCAACTCACGGAGGCCGGCCGCGAGGAGGCGCGCCACCTTCTGCGTGCGCACCGGCTCTACGAAACCTATCTCGCGAACGAAACCGGAGTGGCCACCGAGGATTGGCATCGGCGCGCGGACTTGGCCGAACACACGCTGACGCGCGAGGATGTGAATGCCCTGTCGCACCGCCTCGGGCGGCCGCGTTTCGACCCGCATGGCGATCCGATTCCCACCAGTGATGGCGTTTTGCCTCCGCGCCGGGGGCGGCCGTTGCTCGAAATGCCCGAGGGCTCGTCGGCGGAAGTGGTGCATCTCGAGGATGAGCCGGCGAGTGTTTACCGCCAGGCGGCGGATGCGGGGATTTTGACCGGAGCGCGGATGAGGATTTTGAAATGCGGGGCGGATTTTTTGCGCGTCGCTGTGGAGAACCGCGAGTGCGACCTGCCGCTGGCTGTGGCGGCGGCGATTCAGGCCGAGCCTTGCGATGCGCCGCCTGCGGTGAAGCCACTGTCCTCCTTGGGGCAGGGAGAATCCGGGCGCGTGGCGAGCCTTTCGGCGACGCTGGTTGGCGGGGAGCGGCGGCGGATGCTGGATTTGGGGTTCGTGCCCGGCACCCGCGTCGAGCGGGAGTTCGACAGCATGCTCGGCAGCCCCACGGCCTACCTCGTGCGCGGCGCGATGGTCGCTCTACGGCGTGAGCAGGCGGACCGGGTTTTTTTGGAGATTTAACGAATGTCCACCTGCGCACCCACGGCTTGCGACAACTGTTCGACTCCCTATGCGGAACTGCGTCGGCTCGGCCTCAAGACCGAGCGCGTGGACCATGTCGTGGCGCTGGCGGGAAATCCGAATGTGGGCAAGAGCACGGTGTTCAATCTCCTCACTGGCCTGCGCCAACACACGGGAAACTGGCCGGGAAAAACGGTGGCGCGCGCCGAGGGGGCGTTCGACCTCGATGGCAAATGCTACAAAATCGTCGATCTGCCCGGCACCTATTCACTGCTCGGAACGACGCCCGACGAAGAAGTGGCGCGCGAGTTTTTGCTGTTTGGCAAACCCAGCGTGACACTTGTCGTAGCCGATGCAACCTGCCTCGAACGGAATTTTATTTTGCTGCTGCAAATCCTCCAAATCACCACCCGCGCCGTGCTTTGCGTGAACCTCGTGGACGAGGCGCGCGCGCACGGGATCGACATCGACTTGCGCGGCCTCTCTCGCGATCTGGGGATTCCCGTGATCGGCGCGGCGGCGCGGCGGGGTGAGGGTTTGCAGGAACTTCTCGCGGCGATTCGCGATGTGGCCACCGGGCAATTCATTTGCGAACGCCGGGTGCCTGACATGACTCCGCCCGGCCTGCGCGGCGCGGTGGAGGAGCTTTCCCAAAAACTCCGCACGGCGTATCCTGCGATGGAGAATCCCTCTTGGATCGCGCTGCGCCTGCTTGAAGGCGACCCGCGCATCGTGGCGGCTCTGAAAAACGGGGAGTTCGCCACATGATCGCGCCGAATGACATTTTGCGAGACGCCGAGGCGATGCGCTGGGAGCTCGGCCCCCGCTTCCAAGATGAAATCGCCGCGCGCGTGAGCGGCGAGGCGTCGGAGTTGGCAGGCCGCCACATCCATCGTCGGGGCGACGGCTCACGACTCGCGTGGCAGCGCCGACTCGACCGGATTTTGACCGGTCGCTTCACCGGTATTCCCGCAATGGCATCGATTTTCGCACTCGTCCTCTGGCTCACGATCGAAGGCGCGAATGTGCCCTCTGGAATGCTGGCGGAGCTGCTCGTCGACACGCTGCACCCGTGGCTGAAAACCCAAGCGCTCGCTCTCGGAATGTGGCCGTGGCTGGCGGGTCTGCTTTTCGACGGCATGTATCTGGCCGGCGCGTGGGTGGTGAGCGTGATGCTCCCGCCGATGGCGATTTTTTTCCCGATGTTCACGCTGCTTGAGGATTTCGGCTATTTGCCGCGTGTGGCTTTCAACCTCGACCGGCTCTTCCAAAAAGCCGGCGCTCACGGCAAGCAGGCGCTCACGATGACGATGGGCATCGGCTGCAACGCGGCGGGGGTCGTGGCGACGCGCATTATCGATTCCCCGCGCGAGCGCCTGATCGCGATCCTCACGAACAATTTCTCCCTCTGCAATGGTCGCTGGCCCACCCAAATCCTCATGGCGACGGTCTTCGTGGCGGCCGTTGCCCCACCCGCACTGGCAGGCGTCGTCGCGGCGGGAGCGGTGTTTTCCGTGGCCGTGCTCGGTTTCCTTTTCGCCTTCGCTTGTTCCTGGGCGCTCTCGCGCACCGTGCTGAAAGGCGAATCCTCCACCTTCAGCCTCGAACTCCCGCCCTACCGTCCCCCGAACTTGCTGCGGACGCTCCACACCTCGCTCGTGGACCGAACGATCTTCGTGCTCTGGCGCGCGGTGGTTTTTGCGGTTCCCGCCGGTGCCGTGATCTGGCTCGTCGCGAATGTCCATGCCGGCGGCCAAAGCCTCGCCTGGTGGGCGATCCAAGGCCTCGATCCCCTCGCCTGGGTGATGGGCCTCACCGGCGTGATTCTTTTGGCCTACATCATCGCGATCCCAGCCAACGAAATCGTGGTGCCGACCATCCTGATGCTCACCGTTCTCGTGAGCGGCAGTCCCGTAGCCGACGCGCCCGGTGCGGGCGTGATGTTTGAAGCGGAGGACAGCGCGCTCCACGCCATGCTCGTCTCGGCCGGTTGGAGCACGCTCACGGCCGTGTGCCTCATGCTTTTCAGCCTGCTCCACAACCCCTGCTCCACCACGCTCTACACGATCCAAAAAGAAACCGGCGACTGGCGTTGGACCACCCTCGCCGCCGCCCTGCCGCTGGCGCTCGGCTTCATCGTTTGCTCCTCCGTGGCCTTCGTCTGGCGCTACTTGGCGGGGTGAGCGGGATTGACAGCGCAGGATCGCGCAGATACCAACCTGCCCGATTCATGCACCATCGGTTTCCAGTTTTTCGAGCCATTGCCTCCGTGATGATCGGGCTGGCTTTGTTTCTGACCACCGGCGGGCATTTGGCGATTCTGCAAGGTGTGGCCTGGACAAAAATGGTTCGCGATTTTTCGCGGACGGATTCGATAGGCAAAGCGATCGAAAAAACCCTCGACGGTCAGCACCCCTGCCACCTTTGTAAAACCATCACCGAAACCGGAGCCGGAAAAAAAGACGACGGTATAGCTTCGGCCAAAATCAAATTGGGTGAGTTCGTAGACCAAGCGCACTGCAAGCTCCTCGCCCCCGCCGATAACCCTTTTCAATACCCAAGGGCAGCTTTGAACAAGCCCGCCGAGATTTCCTTCGCCCCTCCAGTGCCGGTTCCCATTTTCGTCGGCTAAGTTTCCTCGGCTCCGAGGATTTTCCATTGCCCAACCCCAGCCGTGTCGGCTCGGG
>JBIPMC010000002.1:0-23447 GCA_044369345.1 Terrimicrobiaceae bacterium | reverse complement strand
GACCCCTCGATCTATTCCATTTCCGACCAGTGGAACGGAACAGTTGCCGAGTAAATTGCGGGCAGAGCACCGGATTTTCGACTACGCTATTCACCGGGCTCCATGATTGATTTCGTCGAGTCCGATATTGCGGAGATTTTCAACGAGATTTTACATAGGAGCGTCTATGTCGCCTGACCAACTTTTTCCGCAAACCGATTACTTCCGGCACACGCGCCATCGGGTTGACCGGGCATTCATCAAGAACGAGTGGATCGAATTTGTGATCGACCACCCAGATTCCGAGGAAATCCAGTCAGATGGAAGGATTCGGCGGTGGGCGAGGATTTCCAGCTTTGAGAACCGCGCTTTGAGGGTTATCCTTCTTCCAGATGGTCGGACGGTTCACAATGCCTTCTTCGACCGCCACTACGAGGAGCAGCAACGATGAAAATCAAATACTTCGAGGATACAGATACCGCCTTGCTGGAGATCGGTGGGGGAACGCCTGCGGAGACGCGGGAATTGTCCGAGGATGTTTACCTGGATTTGGACGAGACGGGGCATGTTGTTTCCATCACCGTGGAACATGCGAGCCTGCGAAGCGACCTCTCGGAGATGACATTCAAGAGAATCAACAAAACCAACAACGAGATTCTCGAAGCGGCGCGGTAGCAACTTTGGAATTTGCCGAGCATGAGGGCACTAATCGATTTTTTGGACCTCATCAAGCCCGGTTGGCAGCTGATCCAAATCCTCGTGATGAGCGGCTTGGTGCTTTATGCGGTGTATTCGCTGGTCAGGAGGTTTGATGCGCTGCTGGCGCTTTTTGTGGGATGTCTTTTGTCGAACATGGCGATCGTCACCGTTTGGTTTCTCTTCGCACTACAAACCCAATGGGGGCTCGAGCTTTTGCCGACCTCTGTTCGACAGGTGCTCTACTTGGCGATTCAAATCGGCTATCCCTTCGAGATTCTTCTTTGGTCGGTGTTCGCCTTCTTGTTGATTCGGCGAAACCGGTCTGGGGCAAGCGAGGAGCGTAAGGGTCAGGCATTCTTGACATGGGAACTATGAGGGGCATTTTGCTGTTGATCGCCCCGCTATGCGCCGGGTGCTCGACCTTGCTGACGATCAATAGCGGGGAGCCCTATTCAGGCGTGCAGTGCAATATCGAGGGGATTCGAAAGACATTCGAAACTTCTACTCCCTACTACCTCATGCCGCATTGGGCTGAAGGGATGTTTTCCGCAATCGACCTCCCTCTCTCTGCCGTGGGCGACACAGTCATTCTTCCCTATGCTTTGTTAAACAAGGATAGACCACATGGGGTGGAAACTCCCCAGTTCCGGAAGAAGAGGATTTCCAACGGTTGGCCCACTGGCGGATAAGCAAGCTTTACTCTGTGCGTGGGCATCTTTTGAACGACAGTCTGCTGAATTCCGATTAGCTCAAAATGCCCTATGACGGCGAGCAGACATCACCCCGCCGCCCCTCTTGCGTCTCGACAGCTGGGCCGGGTCGGCTTTAATCCCACGCGTTCTCTATGAATATCATGAATGTCATGTTGCAGCCGGAGGTTTTTCTGGTCTGGACCTCGCTGGCGAAAACCATCGGCCTTCTCGCGGTGATCCTCGGCCTGGTTTCCTACACGGTTTACGCGGAGCGCAAAATTTGCGCGTGGATTCAAGACCGCGTCGGCCCGAACCGCACCGGTATCCCGCTCACTGGCATTCGCATCCAAGGCCTCGGCCAGCCGATTGCCGATGCCCTCAAACTCCTCCTGAAGGAAAATTTCATCCCGGCCGAGGTGAACAAATTTTACTACTACATCGCGCCGAAGCTCTCGATGGTGCCTGCGATTCTTGTGCTGGCCGTCCTACCGTTCGGCAGCTCGCTTTTCGGCATCCCGATGGTCATCGCCGATGTGAATATCGGCGTTCTTTATGTCTTCGCGGTTTCCTCGCTCGGCGTTTACGGCATCGTGCTCGCCGGCTGGGCGTCGAATTCCAAATATCCTTTCCTCGGTGGCATCCGCTCCAGCTCGCAGATGATTTCTTACGAACTCGCGCTCGGGCTTTCGGTGATTCCGGTGTTCATGGTCTGTGGCACACTCAGCCTTCCGGAAATCGTTCTTTGGCAGCGCGAGAATGGCTGGATGGTTTTTCCACTGTGGGCCAAAGGTCTCACTTGGGATCTGATTCTCTCCGGCGACATCGGTGCGATCGCACAAACTTTCACCGCTGGATTTTCCATCCAGCGCGTCCTGCTCTGGGTGCCGATGGTGATTTCTTTCATCATTTTTCTGATCGCCATGTTCGCCGAGACGAACCGCGCCCCGTTCGACCTTCCCGAGGCCGAGCAGGAGCTGGTCGGCGGCTACCACACCGAATACTCCGGCATGGGCTTCGCGTTGTTTTTCCTCGGCGAATACGCGGCGATGATCGCCGGTTCTGGCGTGATCGTGACTCTCTTCCTCGGCGGCTGGAGTTTTCCGCTCATTCCCGACGGCTCGTTGCCCGGTATCCCCGGAGTGCTTGCGGGGTTGGTGAACATCGGCGTGTTTTTCGCCAAGATCATCGCGCTTCTGATCTTCTTCATCTGGGTCCGCTGGACCGTGCCGCGTTTCCGCTACGACCAATTGATGAAGCTCGGTTGGTATTTCTTTTTTGAACTCGCGCTGGTGAACATCTTCATCGCCGCATTCGTGCTGGCCTACATCAAATAACGGCATGCGGATTCTCCGTCCGAAAGACAAAGGCTACGCTGCCGCGCTGGCCGTCCTGCAACGCATTTCCTCGCCCCATCCCTCGGTGTCGAAAACCGTCGCCGAAATCCTCGCGAAGGTCTCCGCGAAAGGTGATGCCGCGCTGCTCGAATTCACCAAAAAATTCGGGGGCCCCGCGCTGAAGCCGTTCCAAATTTCCGTCACGCCCGCCGAGATCGCGGAGGCCTGCAACGGCCTGCCGAAAGACACCTCGAAAGCCATCGATGCCGCCCGCGCCAATGTCCGAGCGTTTGCCAAGCGGAGCCTGCGCAAGAGCTGGTTCATGAAAAACCGCCAAGGCGCGATCACTGGCGAGCGGTTCGATCCCTTCCGCCGCGTGGGCATCTACATCCCCGGCGGCACGGCCCCGTTGGTTTCCACGGCGGTGATGACCTGCACCCTCGCCGAGGCCGCTGGTGTTCCTGAAATCGTCGCCGTCACTCCCGCCGGTCCCAATGGAAAAGTCCACCCCGCTCTCCTCGCCGCGCTGTCGCGATGCGGAGCGACCGAAATCTACCGCGTCGGAGGTGCCCAGGCCGTCGCCGCGCTGGCATTGGGAACCAAAACCATCCGCCCGGTCCAAAAAATCTTCGGCCCCGGCAACGCGTATGTCGTCGAAGCGAAGCGCCAGGTTTTTGGCAAGGTCGCGATCGACCTCCTGCCTGGCCCGAGCGAGGTTTTGGTGATCGCCGATAAGACCGCGAACCCCGACTGGATCGCCGCCGACTTGTTGGCGCAAGCCGAGCACGGCCACGGCAGTCAGGCGATTCTGCTGACCGACTCCGAAAAAATCCTTACCGCCACCGCGAAGTCGATCGAGCGCCAGACCAAACTTTCGAAACGCCCCACCGAACTCGCGAAGGCCCTCAACAATACGCTCCTCGTCCTCGCCGAGGATATGGACGCCGCCATCCGCCTTGCGAACTCCTACGCCTCCGAGCATGTCTCGATCGCCACCGAGGCCCCCGGCGAAATCGCGATGCAACTCCACAGCTCCGGCGCGATTTTCCTCGGTGCGATGTCGCCGGTCGCCGGCGGTGATTTTCTTGCGGGCCCGAGCCACGAGCTCCCCACTGGCGGAGCGGGCCATTCGTTCGCTGGCCTCACGGCGGACCAATTCCAGCGCCGCACGAGCGTGGTGATGTTCGACAAAAAATCTCTCAGCGCCTCGCTCCCGATCATCGAAAAATTCAGCGAGATCGAGGGTCTCGACGCCCACGGCCGCTCGGCCTCCATCCGCCTCGGCAAAAAGTGATCTGGAAAATCCGCAGCCGCGAAATCGACCTCACGCGGCGCGGAGTCGTCATGGGCATTGTGAATGTCACGCCCGACTCGTTTTCGGATGGCGGGGAATTTCTCAACCCCGATGAAGCCTGCGCGCATGGACTCTCGCTCGTTGCTGAGGGAGCCGAAATCCTCGACATCGGCGGCGAATCCACCCGACCGGGGAGCGAGGGAGTTTCTGCCGAGGAGGAAACCCGGCGCGTCCTCCCCGTGATCCAAGCCCTCCGCCGCGTGACCGAGGTTCCCATTTCCATCGACACCTCGAAGGCTTCCGTCGCCCGGGCCGCTCTGCAGGCCGGGGCGGACATCATCAACGATGTCACCGGCCTGCGCGGTGATCCTGAAATGTCGGCCCTCGCCGCCGAGTCACGCGCCGGGGTTGTTGTGATGCACATGCAGGGAACGCCGCGAACGATGCAGTCCGCTCCGAGCTACGACGATGTGGTCGCCGATATCGGGGAATTTTTTCGACACTCCCTTGGGCGGGCGGTAGCGTCCGGCCTCGACCCGATGAGCATCGCCCTCGATCCAGGAATCGGTTTTGGAAAAACCCCTGCGCACAATCTCGCGCTCCTCGCGGGGTTGAAATCCTTCGCGTCCCTCGCTCGTCCGCTTCTCATCGGTGTTTCGCGCAAATCCCTCCTCGGTCACCTCGCCAATTCCTCGGCGATGGAGGACCGCCTCTGGCCCGGCGTCGCGCTCACCGCATTGTGCCGCGAGCGGGGTGCGAGGATTTTCCGCGTCCACGAAGCCAAACCTCATGTCCTCGCGCTTCGCACCGCCGAGGCGCTCCATAGCCATGTTTGAGGCCGCTTTTTCATTTCTGAAGGAGGAATGGACCTCTGGCGTCGAGATCGCGATCCTCGCGGCGGTCATTTACTACATTTATTCGTATCTCAAGGGCACCCACGGCGCGCGCATCCTCATCGGACTCGCGCTGATTTTTCTCACACTCACTTTTGTTTCCCAGCTTTTGAACCTCGAGGTCATCGGCTGGCTGCTCCGGAGCATTTCCGTTTTCCTCGCGATTGCGCTCGTGGTGATTTTCCAACCCGAACTCCGCCGCGCGCTCACCGAGCTCGGCAGTCACCGGTTTTTCACTTCTCCCTCACAAGAGCGCGAAACCGTCGAGGACATTACCGACACGGTGTTCGAGCTTTCCAGCAAAGGCTTCGGCGCCCTCATCGCGATCGAGCGCGACATCAATCTCAAGGGGTTTGTCGAAACCGGCGTGCCGATCGACGCCAAATTCACAAAGGAACTCATCCTCACGATCTTTCATCCCAAGACGGTCCTGCACGATGGCGGCTTGGTCGTGAGCGGCGACCGCATCGTGGCAGCCGCGTGCATTTTCCCGCTCACCCAGCGCGAGGATTTGGACCGCAACCTCGGCCTGCGCCACCGCGCTGGGCTTGGCCTCAGCGAGGAGTCGGATGCCATCACGCTCGTTGTTTCCGAGGAGACCGGGCAGGTTTCCATTTGCCACTCGGGGCGGATCGAGCGGAATCTGGGAGTCGAAAAATTCCGCCTGAGACTCAGCCAACTCCTGTTCCAAGAAAAATATGAAAGCGATCCTGCTCAACCACTGGCAAGCGAAGCTGACCAGCCTGATTCTGGCATCCGTCCTGTGGTATCTCATCAAGCAGAGCGTCGGCCGGACACCGGATCGGCCTAGTCCCCAGCCGACTCCTCCCGCCGCCGAAATCCAGAAACCACAGAAAAAATCTCCGTCGAAATGAGTCACAATCCGCGAAAACTTTTTGGAACCGATGGCGTGCGAGGTGTTGCCAACATCGAGCCCGTCACCGCCGAAACCGCCCTCAAGCTCGGCCGCGCCGCCGCCCATGTCTTCGGACAATCCCGTGCCGCCTCGCGCACCGGCCGCTTGAAAATCGTCATCGGCAAAGACACGCGCCTCTCCGGTTACATGCTGGAAAACGCCATGGTCGCCGGCCTCACCTCGCTCGGTGCCGACGCCCTGATCATCGGCCCGCTGCCCACTCCCGGCGTGGCCTACATCACCCGCTCACTCCGTGCCGACGCCGGCATCGTCCTCTCCGCCTCTCACAATCCCTACGAGGACAACGGCATCAAATTTTTCCGACACGATGGCTACAAACTCGATGACGACATCGAGGCGCGCATCGAGGATTTGGTTTTCAGCGGCGAGATCGAAAACATCCGCCCCACCGCCACAAAAATTGGCAAAGCCTTCCGCATCGACGATGCGCTTGGTCGCTATGTTGAGTTCGCCAAGCAGAGCTTCCCACGCGGCCTTACGCTCGAATCGCTCCGCATCGCCCTCGATTGCGGCAATGGCGCGGCCTACAAATCCAGCCCCTGCATCCTGCGCGAACTCGGTGCCGACCTCGTGGTGATCAACAACCACCCGAGCGGCACCAACATCAACGCGAACTGTGGCAGCACCCACCCCGAGCAAATCCAAAAGCTCGTCCGCGAATGCAAAGCCCAAGTCGGCATCACGCACGATGGCGACGCGGACCGTGTTCTTCTTTGCGACGAGAACGGCGACCTCGTTGATGGCGACGAGATCATGGCCATCGCGGCCATCGACCACCTCGAGCGCGGTTGCCTGGAAGGAAACACCCTCGTTGCCACCATCATGAGCAACTTCGGCCTCGACGAAACCCTCGAGTCGCGCGGCGGCAAGGTGCTCCGCACCAAAGTCGGCGACCGTTATGTAATCGAAGCCATGCTGCGCGACGGCCACAATGTCGGCGGAGAGCAAAGCGGCCACATGATCTTCCGTGATCACGCCAGCACCGGCGACGGCATCGTGAGCGCCCTCCAAATCCTCCGGGTGATGATCGAGTCCGGCAAGCCGCTCAGCGAACTCCGGAAAGTCCTGAAAAAATACCCCCAGGCCCAGCGAAACCTCCGCGTGAAAGACAAGCCCCCGATCGATACGCTCCCCGCGATCCAAAAACTCCTCGCCGCCGCCGAGTCCGAACTACAAGGCAAAGGCCGCGTGCTCCTGCGCTATTCCGGCACCGAGCCAAAAATCCGCCTCCTCATCGAAGGCCGCGACCAATCCGCCATCGACCTCCACGCCGACCGCATCGCCGAGGCGCTCCAAGCCGAAATCGGCGAGGGATAAAGTTTCCGTATCGGCCTGCGCTCTCCTGCAGCAACGAGCCGTTAGGGAAAAAACTCCCACGAAGCCACGAAGCACGCGGAGAGGAAGTTTCAAATTCCTGGTTCCCGGACCCCACCTTCCGGTATCCCGCCTTTGCGTTGTCTCCGTGCCTTGGTGCCTCCGTGAGAGCCTTCCCTGATTCTCTCAGAAAAAACTGGTCCCCCCGCATTTGTCCTACCAGCCGTTTTAGGACGCCCCCCGCAATGATCACCAAAATCCTACAAAACCTCGCCACCGCCATCTGCCAAATCCTCCCGCACAGCCGAGCGCCACGCGTGCTCTGCCGCCAAACCGAGTTCCCGTTTTAAGCCATGGAAATCGACGCCTACGGTTATCCCACCGATGAATCCGAGTTGCTTTGGCGCATTGCTAAGGCGCAGACCACTCAGCGCCGCCGCGATCCGTATGCCGAGCTTCTCCCCATATGCCTCGCATTACAGTTGGCCCAGCAACGGAGCCCTCACTCAACGCTTCCGTGCCCGTTGGCCTGATGGGGCTTTTAACGCCGAGTTTTTCGACACCAACACTCCACCGCCCCAGCAAATTGCCATCATCTCCCCGAGCATCGGCAACTACCAAAACCTCTGGCCTGTGGATGGCAAAAGAGAGCTCCAAATCAAAAAAGGCCCATGAACCAAATCCTCCCGCAGGAACGCACAGGTGCGGAGAAAGAGGGGAACATGGTCGTCTCGACCGTTAAAGACACTCAACAGCGATTACAGCGAAACCACATTTTTCCATGGTTGGCACGCCGAGCCAACCCCAGACTCTGGCGCGAACGCGCCGTCCGCCAAGAAACAAAGTGGAATTCGCCGTTGTGCATCTGGGGATTCGGGTCCACCGGACCTGCACGACTGGGTTCCGCCCGGGCATTTGGTCCACTTCCTGATCGACCCCATCGAGTCGATCGTCTCCACCAGCGTCCAAGTAACCATCGCGGCACCGGCAATAAGCAACATCCGCCCGCCACGCTTTGGGCCCTCCTCGTCTATTCCTACGGCACCGGAACTTTTTCCAGTCCCCAGATCGAAGCTTCCACCCACAGTGATGTCGCCGTGCGCTGCCTCTGCGCCAACACCCACCCCGAATCCGGCCGGATCAAGTGCTGGAATAAGTCCGACAGGCTGGTAGGTGAGTGTTCAAATCATTTTCCTTCGATCAACCGGAGCATTGCAGGCACGCAGCGGGCATCCAAATCGAGTTCCTCAATGATCCGCCGTCGCGCCGCCTCACGCAGGGGTTGGTATTTCTCCGGCTCCGCGAGCGCTTCGCAGACTCGGTCAGCGAGGCCTTTGACATCGAAGAAATCCACGAGCAGGCCATTTATTTCGTGCTCGAGAAATTCAGTGACCGGCGGCGTGCTTGAGCCGATCACGAGACATCCGGCGGACATCGCCTCGAGCATCGACCACGAGAGAAAATACGGGTAGGTCAGGTAGACATGCGCGCGAGACAGTTGCAGCACGCGCACATGGGCCTCGCGCGGAATCCGGCCGAGGAAATGCACACGGGAGACATCTATCTCCTGACCCACCTCCTGCATCAAGCGCTCGCGCCAAGTTTGACCGCCTTTGGGGTTGTTGCCGTAGGGCGTCTCTCCCTCGCGACCCACGAGCAACACTCGTGCCTGCGGCCGCTGCGCCAAGATTTCCGGTAGGGCGCGGAGGAAAATATGAATGCCGCGATAAGGCTCCATTCCACGGTTGATGAACGTGAGGATTTCCTCGCCCGCATGAAAACGAGTTCCGTCCGGCAACTGGATTTTTGCTTCGGGATTTGGTTGGACTTCATTGGTGTCGATCCCCTCATGTTGCACTTTCAGCCCTCCTCTCCATTCATCGGGAAAAAGCGAAGCCTGCCAGCGCGTCGGGGTCCAGCGCGCATCGCATTCCGGCCAGGTCAACAGCGCGGTGGCATTTTTTGTGCGAATCTCGAGCCGGTTGTCGAGAGACACTGGAAACTCCGGATCGAAGCCGATGTCCGCGCCCTCGGGCCGATAGTAGTATTCATAGTAACCGCAAATCCTCACCTCCGGGAAAACCTCGCGCAGGAAAAGCATATCGCCCCAGCCGGTGTGCCCGGCGATGACATCGGGGCGGAAGCCTTCCTTTTTCAGGTTCAGGCAAAGTTGCAGAGCTGCTTGGGCCCGAATCGAGTTGCCTTCGAACAGCCGCGCGTAGTGATGCGTCTTGGAGTTTTGGGATTTTAATGAATACCCGACCAATTTGACACCCGGCACCATGCGCACTTGCCGTTTTAGGTTCACCGCTTCCCCCAGCCCCACCACTTCATTCCCCGAAGCCACCAACCGCCGTGCAAGATGTAGGAACTGCCCGGGAAAATTCGGATGGATGAGGAGGATTTTTTTCGGCATGGACCCTCAAGCGATAGCACATGGAAATATCAACGAGGGCAAGAGTGGCAAAAATTTTTTACCACATATGGCAACCTTGGAGGCCAAGTTCCCCTTCAAATGAATTATGAAGCGAGTAAAAGGGCGGTCTTTCACCCCCGTCGCTGCACCTTCGGCAATTTGCGAGTTTTACACTGCGGTTGGTGGTGGCTCCATAGGGCCAACTCGGTCTGAATGAGTCTCAAAAGGAGAGCCATCAACCGCACCTCAAGGGCTGATCACCCAACTTCCACGAAGCAACCGAGCGGCTAAGTTGCTCGCGAATCATGAAAACATTTTGTGTTCTGAAAAAAATGGCCCTTCCTGTGCTGGCGGCGGCAGGGGTTTGGTGGTCGGTCGGCTGTGATCTGGAAAGATCTCCGCGCGGATTCCGTCTCCCCGACGGCAATATCGATAAAGGCAAGGAGGCGTTCGTTTCCCTACAATGCAACGCCTGCCATTCCGTATCGGGCGAAACTTTTCGCGCGTCCACGAGCTTCAACATTCCGCTCGGCGGAGAATCTCCACGCATCCGCACTTACGGCGAACTCCTCACCTCGATCATAAACCCCTCGCATATCATCAGCGCTCGATACCGCGAGGAGCTTCGCGAGGCGAAGGAATCCCCCATGACAAATTTCAACGGCACAATGACCGTCGCCCAGATGATCGACCTCGTGGCATTTCTGCAATCGCGCTACAAGCTGATCTATCCCGACAAGCGCGCGCCTTACTACCCGTGGTGAGAAAAGGGTGCGCTTTTCTGTTTGCCACCCCGTCCGTGCGGGTGCAGTTTCCTATGCGACGGGGCGTAGCTTAGCCTGGTAGAGCGCCTGGTTTGGGACCAGGAGGCCGGAGGTTCGAATCCTCTCGCCCCGATTTTCTTCTTCTCGATTCGCGCCTACGCGACCGCTTAGGGTTTCAGGGTGCACAACACCCGGCTACAGGAAATGCCGCCCGAAGAACGGCCTCGCGAAAAAGCCGAACGCCACGGGTTCGAGTCTCTCTCCGACGCCGAGCTTTTGGCGATCTTCATTCGCACGGGGGTTCCCGGGAAAAACGCGCTGCAAGTCGCGCGGGATTTACTGCGCGATTGCGGATCTTTCGCCGAACTCGCACGTTGCTCGCCGAAGGAAATCCGCCGTCTTGCCAAAGGCATCGGCCCTGCGAAGTCTCTGGAAATGGCGGCGGCCTTTGAGATCGGTAAGCGGCTCGCGAAGGGAAAATCTCTGACCCCATTGCTCGATACGCCCGAGAGGGTTTTTGAAGCCTTCGGCAAGGAGTTCATGGCGCTGCGGCAGGAATCCCTCCGCGTTCTATTGCTCGACGCCAAACTTCGTTTGATCCGCTTCGAAGAGATCATGCGCGGCTCGGTGAGCGAATGCATGGCGCACCCGCGCGAGATTTTTCGGCAAGCCATGATTCACAGCGCCTACGCGGTCGTCGTGCTCCACAACCACCCGAGCGGCGATCCCTCGCCGAGTGCAGCCGATATTCGGATTACGCGTTCGCTCCGCGAGGCTGCCCAACTTCTCCAGATCAATCTTATCGACCACATCATCCTCGGCTCGCCCGACGGGGGCCGCGTGCCTTATTACAGCTTCAAAGAAGCCGGACACCTATGAACATCCATCCCACTGCGATCATTTCTCCCGATGCCCAACTCGCCGACGACATCGTCATCGGGCCCGGCGCCATCATCGGTGAACGCGTGGAAATCGGCTCGGGATGCAAACTTCAAGCCCGCGCCGTCATTGAAAGCGACACCACGATTGGAAATGGAAACACTATCGGCTACGGCGCGATCATCGGCGCGGCACCGCAGGATTACGCGCACTCGGCGGAGCTTCGCAGTTCGGTGGTGATCGGAAACAACAACCGCATCCGCGAATATGCCACGATCCATCGGGGAACAAAAGAGGGCACGGTCACTCGCATCGGCGACAAATGTTTTCTCATGGTCGGCGTGCATGTCGGGCACAACTGCGAGATCGCTGACGGCGCGATCATCACGAACAATGTCCTCCTCGCCGGCTATGTACAGGTGGGCGAGGGGGCGGTCCTCGGCGGCGGCGCAGTGTTCCACCAATTCATGCGAATCGGGCGCCGCGCGATGGTCGCGGGTGGTTCGCGTTTCAATAAAGACATCCCGCCCTACACCATCGCCGACAGCTACAACAAAATTCATGGCATCAACTCGATCGGGCTGAAGCGCGCCGGGTTGGATAACGGCCGCCGCTTGGATATCAAACGCGCGTTCAGCCTGGTATTCCGCAACAACAAACCCTTCCGCGCCGCTGCCCGGGAGGCCTTGACTGCAGCGGAGTGGAGCCCAGAGGCCCGTGAGTTTTTTGAGTTTATCCTTTCCTCAAAGCGCGGCGTCTGCGGCGTCTCGGTTCCGAGAGGGGATTTCGAGGAAAATCCATGAGTCGATTCTCCCGCCTGCGTTCGCCGATGGCGGCCTACACAGTACCGTTTTTGGTTTTTATGGGAGGGCTTGTTTTGGCTTCCGCCCTGCGCTCGATTGGCAGCGATATCTTCTGGGTCCGCCATCCCGAATACTGGGTCTACCCGCTCCAAACAGCGCTCTGCGCGGTGACGCTGGTTTTCTACTGGAGGCAATACGACTTCGCAAAGAGAGGCGGACTTCTCACTGCGACTCTCGCGGGGTTGGTCGTTCTTGGCGTTTGGGTTTCCCCGCAGGCCGTGTTTGGGATTCCCGAAAGAGTCGATGGTTTTGATCCCACGGTTTTCGGCGAAGGTACGGCTCTTTACTGGATGTCTGGCGTGGCGCGGTTCGCAAGGTTGGTCGTGATCGTGCCGTTGGTGGAGGAGATTTTCTGGCGCGGGTTTTTGATGCGGTTTCTCGTGCGGGAGGATTTCGACAAGGCACGCATCGGCGAATTTCAATGGAAGGCCTTCCTGCTGGTGGCCGCCTTTTTCATGCTTGTGCACAGCATGGCTGATTGGCCGGCAGCTTTTCTTTGCGGGTTGGCCTACAACTTCGTGGCGGTGAAAACCGGCAGTCTCTCGGCTTGCGTGCTGGCCCACGCCGTGACGAATCTCGGACTTGGAATCTACATCATGGCCACGCGCCAGTGGGGGTTTTGGTAAATGAACATCGGCCTCGCTCAACTCAACCCGACCGTCGGCGATCTTGCTGGCAACACCCGCAAGATCATCGAAGCCTGCCGCGCTTTGGAAAAACGCGGCGCGACCATTGTTCTCACGCCCGAACTCGTGCTCACGGCCTACCCGCCGCAGGATCTTCTTTTCAAATCCGACTTCGTCCCGGCGAGTCTTCGCAAACTCGAGGAGATTCACGCCGAGGTTGACTCGGCGACTTGGATCATCGGCTGCGTCCATCCCAATTCCTCACAGCACGGCCGCCCGTTTTTCAATGCCGCCGCCATTCTCGAAAAAGACCGCCCCGCGCGCTTCGTCTTCAAGACACTTCTCCCGACCTACGATGTCTTCAACGAGTCGCGCTACTTCGAACCCAACCCCTCCCCCGCACCGCTCGAAATCGGCGGGGAGGTTGTCGGTGTGACAATTTGCGAGGACATCTGGATGCCCGAGCATTTGCCGCGTCGGCTCTATTCGACGAATCCGGTGAAAGACCTCGTCGCCACCGGCGCCAAGGCGATCCTGAACCTAAGCGCATCTCCGTTCCAAATCGGCAAACCAAAAGTCCGCGAGGAAATGATCGCCGCGCAGGCCCGCAAACACGGCGTTCCGTTTTTCTACTGCAACGCCGTTGGTGGAAACGACCAGCTTGTTTTCGATGGAAATTCGCTGGCGATCGACGCCACAGGAAAAACGATCCGCCGCTGGCCGGGTTTCCGCGAATCCGCTGCACTGGTCACCGACGCTGTTGAAATCACCCAAAACCTCGGAGAGGTCGAGTCCTTGCACGGGGCGCTGGTTCTTGGAATACGCGACTACGCGGCGAAGTGCGGCTTTCGATCGGCTGTGCTTGGATTGAGCGGTGGAATTGATAGCGCGGTTGTCGCTTGCCTGGCTGTGGAAGCCCTCGGCGCCGACAAGGTCACCGGCGTCGCGATGCCCTCGCCATATTCCTCCGCCCACAGTGTCGAGGATGCCCTCCAGCTTGCCCAAAACCTCGGAATGCCCTGCCTGAAAATACCGATCGCCGAGAGCTTCGAGGTTTTCAAAGCCCAGATGCGGCCAGCGTTTGGAGACCGGCCGGAGGATGCGACCGAGGAAAACATGCAAGCCCGCCTGCGCGGACTCACGCTGATGTCACTCTCGAACAAGTTTGGACATCTCCTTCTCACCACCGGCAACAAAAGCGAACTCGCGGTCGGCTACTGCACCCTCTACGGCGACATGTGCGGTGGCCTCGCCGCGATTTCCGATGTGCCAAAGACGCTGGTTTACGAACTCGCTCGGCATCTCAATGCAGGCCGAGAGTTGATTCCGCTGCGCACGATCGAGAAAGTCCCCAGCGCCGAATTGCGTCCCAACCAGACCGATCAAGACACGCTTCCTCCCTACGACATTCTCGACGCGATCCTCCGGCTCTATGTGGAGGAAAACCTCGGCGTCGCTGAGATCGCCGCGCGGGGCTTTGATGCCGAAACCGTGCTATGGGTCGCGCGGAAGGTGGATTTCAACGAATACAAGCGCGAGCAAGCAGCACCTGGGCTGAAGGTCACAAGCCGAGCTTTTGGCATGGGTCGGCGGATGCCGATCGCGCAGCGGTATACCGCCGACTGATCACTCCAGCGCGAGCAACAGCACCTGCCCGTCCTCATGGCCGATGGCGAGGATGGGTTGCGCGGGATGCCACGCGAGCGCGCTGATGCCGGGTTCGAGCTTCGAGCGCTTGCGGCGGAATTGGCCTTTTTCAAATGTGATCACGAGCAAAGTCCCCGCGCCGTCGCCGATGGCGAGCAGGCCTTTCGAGGAAAAATCCAGCGCCTGCGCGGCGGATTCGCATCCCTCGATCTGAATCGGCGTCGCGCCATCCGGGCCTTTTTTTCCCGTCATCGGCCAAACCGTCACCACCGCACTTCCCGCTGTGGCGAGTTGTTTACTGTCCGAGGAAAAAGCTAACGCCTGCACCTTGCCTTCGAAGCCCTGAATGTGCAGCGGATGGTCGCGCGGGATGTCGTAGATATGAACGCTCGGAGTCTGGTCTCCGGTGGCGAGCCAGCGTCCGTCGGGACTCCAGCCCACTCTCAGACTCGCGCCGCCCCAATCGAATCTCGCGAACGGTTTCTTTTGTCCCAGCCGCCAAAGCGTCGCTCCACCGGCCCCGGCGGTTGCAACCTCGCGGGAGCGCGAGGGGTTCCATGCAAAATCCACCACCGAGGTTTCGAGGTCGCGGAGGCTGAGCGTTTCGTTTCTTTCCTGATCTAGAATGTGGAGGGCCTTGCCTTGAGCAGCGGCGAGAAATTTCCCGTCCGGGCTAGCTTTAACGCGCTCGATCAGGCCGCGACCAGGACTCCACTCGCGTCCGACCAAGCGCAGCTTCCCGTCAAACCCACAAGTCGCCGGCGCATCTTGAAACCAAGCCGACTCGCCGTTTCCCATCCCGTGATCGGGGAGTGTTTCGAGGATTTTCCCATCCTGCCCGGCCACCAAAATCGAACCCGAAGCTGGCGTGGCCAAGAGCCGTGCGCCGTCGGGGCTCCAAGCGAGATGGAGGATGTGATCCTCGGCTGCGAATGTGCCGAGATTTTTCAAGTGAGGCAGGCGCGGAAGCCTTTGTTCAATGCCTCGCGGTCGAGGTTGCGGCCGATGAAAACCAAGCTGTTCTTGCGCGGACGCCCGGCCCACGGCCCCCCGCTCGCGGCGTCGATGAGCATGTGGACGCCTTGGAACACCACGCGGTCGGATTGGTTTTTGACCGCAAAGACTCCCTTCATCCGGAAAATGTCCTGCCCCTGTTCGCGCACGAGTTTTGAAATCCAGTCATTAAGTTTCTTTCCATCGCAGTCCCCCTCCATCTCGATGCCGACACTGGAGATGTCGGAGTGGTGGTGATGGTGATGCTCGCCGGGTTCCAGGAAATGGGGATTCAGCTCGGTGGCGCGGTCGAGGTTGAAGCCGCCGACTTCGAGGACTTTCTCAATATCGATCTCCGCGCGCGTGGTGCGGTGGATCGCCGCGAGGGCATTCACCTCGCGCAGGATTTTCTCGAGGCCGTTGAGTGTTTCGGCGGGCACGAGATCGCATTTGTTGAGGAGGATTACATCGGCAAAAGCGATTTGCTCCTCGGCCTCGTGCGTGTCCTCGATATGGCGCGCGATGTGGTGCGCATCGACGACCGTGACCACGCCATTGACGAAGGTTTTTTCCCGGATGTCCTCGTCCACAAAAAAGGTCTGCACGACCGGGCCGGGATCGGCGAGGCCGGTGGTCTCGACGAGGATGTGGTCGAACTTGTCGCGGCGCTTGAGGAGATTTCCGAGGATTCGGATCAGATCGCCGCGCACGGTGCAGCAAATGCAGCCGTTATTCATTTCGAAAAGCTCCTCGTCGGCTTTCACAACGAGTTCGTGGTCGATGCCCACCTCGCCGAATTCATTTTCGATCACGGCGATCCGGAGGCCATGTTTTTCGGTGAGGATGCGGTTGAGGAGCGTGGTTTTTCCGGCTCCGAGGAAGCCGGTGAGGATCGTGACGGGTATGCGCGACATCATGCGAGCCTACCGGAAAAACGCGGTGCGCTGGAATGCTGAAATCCGTCAACCGAGCGTCCGGGGCACCTGCGAGGAGTGGTGGTGCTTGATCGGATGCGGCTTGGTGATGTTCATCGCAAACGAAAACCTCGCCTCGAAAGTCAGCGGCTCGTCATCAACCTCGAAGCTGAAACGGTAAATACCGCACGCCACTTTGACCGTCTCAGAGAGTGAAGTAACGCGTAGTGTTTTCGGGTGAAGGGAAACCTGCAGACCCTTTCTGGAGGCCAGGGAGTTGAAATATTGCATGCGTTGCTCCGCCGTGTGAATCGTGTGAGGCGAGAAAGTCGGCAGCAGAACCGCATGGTCGGCATAAAGGCTCGTGACCCCGCACACATCCCCGGCATTCACGCAATCCATCCAGCGCACCACCACTGTGGCCGCATCCAGATCGCACTCTTCAACATGAGGGAATGCAGTATGCATGAGGTAGTATTTTCTTCTGAGGGAGGAGCTGTCACGCCTCCAGATCGGATATTTGTCTGAAATTCTATTAAATCGCCACCTCCCAGGGCATGGGAATCTGCACAGTGATCCGGCGGTGTCAGCGGAGATGGCATGATGGGAAGAGCTGATGTGGTAACCCGGGAGACCTGTCCCCGCAGGGCGCAACAGGCCATCGATGCGATCAATGCTGCGATGCCAAGCGGGAGAAGAGAAGTGGTGGAGGTGGATTTGAGCGGCTACTTCGACATGATCCCGCATGGGGGCCTGATGTGGCTTATCCAAGGAGGAGTGAGCGACGGCAGCAACTGGAAGTTGATCAAAGGATGGCTGCGGTCACCATTCGTGGAAGAAGACCCCGAGACCGGGGTGAAACGCACGGTGAAGAATCACTGTGGGACGCCGCAGGAGGAGGTGATCGGGGAACAAACCACTCGGAACACCACGCGGAAGGAACCCGGTCGAGTCATGGCCCCCGTCAAGGCCTGGCGAGGGGATGGCTGTGGAAGAACCACGCCAAAACCCAAGCGCAGTATGAAGACGCCTACAGCAAAGAACGACTCGACGATCACGACGGCCTGGTCAACTTCCCCATGCACACCCAAATGGCAAACCACATGACGCAACCAAGGAACGGCACCGCGAGAGCCGTATGAGGGCAATCCGCCGGCCCGGTTCGATGAGGGGGAAATCCGGGCGGACATGGGCCATCGCGCCTCTCACCGCGACCGGGTCTCCCCGCTCTACTAAAGGAGAATCAAAGGGGCCTGCTTGTCAGCGCCGGTGAAGCTTGTGAAATCACGGTGATGCGACTCTGACAAGCAGAGCCTTCCTCGCAAAGCGTGCAGCCAGTGTTTTACCCAATCAAATCACCTCTAAGCGATTCGACCATAGCCGCCACTTCTTCGTCGGAAAGCGATCCATCGCGCCAAGCGAGAGTGGCGGTGAGGCGGCCTTTGTGGTCGTTGAAAAATACGCCGCTGCCTGGAGGTTGGCTCACGGTCGGGATATGCCAGCCGTTACGGATTGGCGCGCCGCAGAGTTCCTCGACGCCTTCCAAAAACTCGCCGGTGTGTGATTGAAAAAAAGAGGTCAGCTCCCCCCCGGTATCGCGTAGCAGAAATGCGCGGTAGAGCACGGTCGGCAATCGGCGCATCCACCACAGCATCGTCGCGAAGGCTTGCTCCACTCGCGTCCGCACCGAATGGTCGAACTGCCTCTGAAGCGCCGCCACCGAGGATTCAAAGTCCCGCACCTCCTGCGCGCGGAGTTTGAAAAATAAAATCGTCACTTGGTTCTGAAAAATCGGGTGGCGCATCCAGCGTTTCCGAGCCTGCACCGGAGCGGGACTGTAGTAGCTCGCGGGCTCCTTGCCCCGGAGTCCAAAAACCGCTGCGTGGGAGCGCGTGGCTGCCGCAAAGAAAAATGGAAGATTGAAAATCCCGCCTGTGAATCGTGCCGCCCGCTGCCGGATTGCGGCGCTTTCTTCCTCGGCAAAGCTTACAATACGGAAACGCGGACGGCCAGGCCTAGGATGCGGGCCGCCGGGCGAAGTGAAGTCGAAGGGCTTGAGATCATAATGGCGGTCCACGAACGCTTGCGGCTCTCGAAGCCGGTCGAGAAATTTCTTTGGTGGGGGGAAGGGCATGCCCCACGAGCCGATCGGCTTCGCAGGTTCGGCGGGATTCGCAGCAAGACGCGCGATCTCTGTAAGGGCGAGTTCGGCCCCGCGACCGTCGAAAAGAAGATGAAACCACCGCGCTACAAGGAATCCGCCAGATGGTTTCTGAAGGAGGTGGATTTGAAAGAAGGCCTCGTCAGGGCTCGCGAGCAGGTTTTCGCAAAGCCCCTGCAAATCTGTCTCAGCCAGATGTTCAATCACCTTCACTGCATCCGGTGAAAATGGGGGCACCGCCATCCAAGCGGGAACACCGAAAGGCGCACGCGGGGAGATTTTGGCGTGAAGGAGCGGATGCGAACTCGAAAACCTCCGCGCCGCGTCACGAAGTCTTTCGACATCCAAGGTGCCGCCGAATTCCACCACGGAGAGTCCCACATGGCGGCCTTGACCGGCTCTGGCCATCATGTCCTCCACTGCCAGAAAGTAGGCATCGCAACCCGTAAACGGCACTCGCACCGGTCCAGCAGGAACGGTTTCGAGATTTAAGGAATTTGAGGATCGCATCTGGCGTGACATAACTAATCACCCTGCCGACCTCATCCAAACCCGTTTTGGAATGATTCGCGTTTGACATCCTTCCGGCCGCACCAATCGTGGATGCCATGGACCGTCTCGCCCTTTTTCTTTTTCTCGTTTGTGTCGGCTTTGGCCCGCTGGCCGCACAAACCAGCACGATTCCCGAATTTCAATCCCGCCTGCCAATGAGCGTGATTTTTAAGGGCCGGGAAAAATTCGACCAGCTCGTGAAGCAGGCGAAGAAGGAAAACTGGGCCGCGCTCCCCATTGGCGAACGCACCGCCGCCGTCGGCAAGGCCCTGCTCGGCACGCCATATGTGAATTACACGCTCGAGATTGACGACCGCATCGAGTCACCCTCGGTGAATTTTAATGGCCTCGATTGTTGGACCTTTTATGAAATCTCAGTGGCCTTCGCGCGGATGTTGAAAGTAAAAGACAGCGACTATCGGCCCGAAGAATTGCTGGCGCTTATCGAACTCGAACGCTACCGCAACGGCCGCTGCGACGGTGGCTACTTGTCTCGGATGCATTTTCTGGAAGAAGTCTTTGCCGACAACGGCGCTCGAGGCCTTTCAGAAAACCCCACGAAGGAACTCGGCGGTGAGCGGCTTTCCCGCCAGATCCGCGAGATGACCGCGATGTGGAAAAGCTACCGATACCTCCGCAACAATCCGTCCCTCCTGCCCGAGATGGCCAGCATCCAAGAGAAAGTCTCCGCCCTGCCCGTGTATCACATTCCAAAAAAACGCGTCGCCTCAATCGATCGCCACTTGCGCACGGGAGACATCATCGCGATCACCTGCAAATACCCCGGCGCTTACACCTCGCATATTGGCATTGCCGTGAAAAAGCGCGACGGCACTTGGTTCATGCACGCCACTTCCAAACGCGACAAAGGCCGCAAAGTCATACTCGACTGCCGGATTTCCGATTACCTCAAGCGCTCGCCCGAAAACTACGGCATTGTCGTCTACCGCCCGCTGGATTTGCCGAAAACGCTCGATGTCGCGATGGAAAAAAGCCCGGAGCGGTAAACCCTGTGTGGGGAACGGCCGCCTCAGCGTTGAGCAATGTCCCTTGCAATCTGTCGAAGGAGTGGTGCGGCAAGTCGTGATCTTTGTGCATTGGACCAGTGGTGCAGCAGCCATGGGAATGTCAGCCTGGGATGTATGACCTGCTCTGAAAGACATTTTTAATTCGAGCTTTTCCAGAGCCCGGCAAACTTCGCTTGGTTTCAGGATGGGGGCAGCAGTTAGGCGACAGCGAGGTTTTGGGTGCCTGCAAATTCAGACTTCATACGAGTCTCTCCATCTTCGAGATGCATCTCGATAACCATATGAAGGCTAGCGTTGAGTTCGTCCAATGCCCTGGCTTGTGAATGTGATCCGCAAAATCCAGGCACATAACCAACCATCCCGCTTTGGGCGGGATCGCGCCCACAACGGCAGCAAAAATTTCTCATGTCTGTTTTTTTCACGCTCGCTTCAAGGGCGACCCCTTGGAGGATGCCAAGGTGGTTGCCGCTTTTTCAGGGCAGCTTTTTGAGCGCAGCGAGGAGAATGGATTCGGTCAGGAGTTCGGGGAGGACGATTGGGTTGGCTGGGTCCTTGGCTGGGTAGATGACATAGAGCGGAACACCAACTCGGCCGAAGCTTTTCAGGGCGGAGGTGATTTCGGGGTTGGAATTCGTCCAGTCGGCTTTGATGGGAACGACATTTTTTTCAATCAGCAGGGCTAGGACGGCGGGAGTGTTGATGGCGGTGCGTTCGTTAAATTTGCAGGTGATGCACCAGTCGGCGGTGAAGTCGATAAAGACACTCCTGCCGGCGGTGAGTTCGGATTTCACGCGGGTTTCGGAGAATTCAACCCATGAAATCAAACGGGCATCGGCTTTTCCGATTTGCTTGAACTTATGTCCTAGAAAATACCAGCCACCTCCCACAAGGGTTGCTGCGATCAGAAGGAGGGTGAGGTTGCGATTTATTGTCGGAGCAAGCAGGCCGCAGAAAGCGCCGTAGAGCCATGCGGCGAAGGCGAGGCACAGCAAAAAGGCGGAGAACCACATAATGCCATCGACGCCGCGTTGTCCGCCGAGGATCGAGAGGATCCAGACGAGCGTGGCCAAGAGCGGGAAGGCCATGAATTGCTTAAGGCGTTCCATCCACGCGCCGGGACGGGGGAGGAATTGCATCCACCCGGGTTGGGCGCTGAGAAGAAGGTAGGGGAGAGCCATGCCGAGCGCGACGGAGGCGAACATGGCGAGGATGACGGCGCCGCTTTGGCTGAAGGCGAAACCCAGGGCGCTCCCGAGGAACGGTGCGGTGCACGGAGTGGCGAGCAGGGTGGCGAAGACGCCTTGAAAAAAGGATCCGATCAGTCCGCACCCCGCCCCGGCGTTTTCCATCGCGGTGGCGGCTTTGCCGGGGAGGACAAACTCAAAGACGCCGGCGAGGTTGAGGGCGAAGACGAAAACAATCGAGCCGATGGTGATGTTGAACCACGGGTTCTGAAATTGGAACGCCCAGCTAACTTCCGATCCGCCCGATTTGAGGGCGATGATCACGGCGGCAAGGCTGAGGAACCATGCGAGGATACCGGCGGTGAAGGCGAGACCGTGAGAAAGGATGGCCGCGCGCGAGTCGCCAGCTTGTTTGATGAAGCCGAAAATTTTCAGCGAGATCACCGGCAGCACACAGGGCATGAGATTGAGGATCAACCCGCCGAGAAAGCCGTAGAATAACGCGTGCCAGAGGCCGATTGTGGCGGGCGGAGTTTGAGCCGCAGCGGAAAGGGATTTTTCGGAGACGAACCACGCGCGCTTTGCAGGCCCATCGCCGATCGCAAGGACGCCGCGAAAGTCTCCCTCAACTTGGATTTGGAGTGTCGAAGGAGGGAGGAATTGAGGATGGCCGATGGCCTGGTTCTCAGCGGGGAGAGGGAAAAGCGCCAGTGGGGTGTTCGCGGGAAAAGCATCGACTTCGAGCGTCAGTTGGTCGCCGACGCGCTTCCAGGAGAGCGGATAAGGGGGGAGTTCTTCGGAGGGAAGCTGCGCGCGGAATTCCTCGAAGAGTGTGGAATTCGCAGGGGAGGAATTGGCGGCGACAGGAAGCGTCACCTCGACCTCCGCGCCGCCGGGGATGCAGGTTTCCTTGCAAACAAGCCAATCAGCTTTTGCCTTGAGCGTGATGTTTCCTGAAATGCCCGCCGAAGGCGTGATCGTGGTGAGCAGCAGTACGCGGCCGCCGTAGGCGTAGGTCTGAATGTCGCCGGGCTCGAGTTTCGCTTCGGGGGTCGGCCATTGGACCGGCCCAGCGGTCAAGCCCTCGGGGAGTTGCCAGGCGATCGTTGTCGGCAGACCCGCGTCGCCGCTGTATTCCCAGTAGGTGTGCCAGCCGGGGGCCATTTCAAGAAGGAGCCCGGCTTGAAATGGCTGGCCGGGAACAATCGCCGTCGTGTCGGCGAGAAGTTGGGCGCGGACGAGTTGGGTTTCAGCGCTGGGCTGGCCCAGGGCGGTCGCTGCGAAAAGAAAAAGCACCGCGAGAATGCGAAGTGGCGTTGGCATAGTTTTTAATTAGCACGGGGGAGGAATTGGGCAAAACGCGTGATATGTGGTGCGGCGAAAGTTTCCCAGCTTTCGGGAAGCGTTTGTTGTAAAAAGCGAGACTTCGTGCGCACTGGGAAGCGCTGGCTGACAACCAACGACACGCTATTCCCTGTTCTCACAGCGGACAACGACACGCGCATCGCGCAAGTTGATGGATTGGCGGCTCGCTGGAGCATCTCGTTCAATGAATATCGCGCGTGGTTTTGCCCGGAGGCTACAAACACTCCGGCTTGCCGTGTATCGCAAACCGCTGTAATCGCGTCGCAGATGTCGGAGAGAAAAACCAAGGTGCTGGTGCTGGGTGACTCGATGGTGAATCGCAAAACGGTCGCCGAGCTTTTGCACGCGAACTCCCGGAGCGGGGTTTTGGGCGCCGCCACCGATTCCTGTATGGCGCGGAACAAGATTCTCAAACTCGAGCCGGCAGCGTATCCCGACGCGAGGGCCGCCAGGGTCTCGCTGATCTCGAGCTTGGAAACGGCGGCCTTTTCACTGACATGGAGCGTGAGAGAGCGGGCGCAGCATTTCGAGCGGTTGGCTGGTGGCGACCAAGGCGGCGGGAGCAAGAATCAGGCCGACCGCTCCATCACCAAGAATCGCCGAGCCTCCGGAGGACTTTGTTGTCTTTGAAACGCTCCTAGCAGCCTGTCGGACTTAGGCGTGAACATGGCCTACTTCCTGCTATGCAGACTGATATGGCAAGATTTGTCTCTATCGACCGCGACACCCCGATGCTTCTTCCTCCCGACCTGCGCGACTGGGTTCCTCCCGGACACCTCGTGCACTTCCTCATCGATGCCATCGAGTCGATCAACACCGCCAGCGCCCAAATCAACCATCGTGGCACCGGCCATGAGCAATACCCGCCCGCCATGCTGCTGGCCCTCTTGGTCTATTCCTACTGCAGCGGAAC